>CAZZNK010000062.1:0-14587 GCA_964655585.1 uncultured Flavobacteriaceae bacterium | reverse complement strand
CAGCAACTATCTATGCTTCCCCGTTTCCCAGCCATTTTTACCTAAATATTGCTCACCACTTTCTACAGCACCATCTTCAATAGAAGTCCCCATAGAATCATTCCAACGGTTTAAATATCCAAAGAGAGAAATAACACCCAACATTTCTACAATTTCACCTTCATTCCAGTATTTATAAAGTTGCGTTTTTATATTTTCATCCACAGCATTGGGTATAACCGAAGCCGCCAAAGAAAAATCTAACGCAGCACGTTCTGCTCCAGAAAAAGCAGCATGTGTTTTGTATTCCCAAATATTATCTAACTGCTCTTGCTCCGCTCCGTAACGTTCCGCTGCTCTAATAGCATGTGCTTCACAATATCTACAACCCGTTGCATTGCTACTCACCCAAGCAATCATTCTCTTTAAGGCAGAAGTTACACGCCCCTCATTTGCCATAACCGCTTTATTTAAATTTATAAATGCTTTTGATATGGCAGGTCTTCGCTGCATAGTCAGTACAGAATTTGGACAAAATCCTAAAGTTTCATTAAAAAATTCAGATAATTTTTTGGTTTCTAAATCATTTTCTGCTGAAAGTGGCGTTACTAATGGCATATTTTTTATATTGATTTTTATTGATGAGTTTTTCTGTAACTTTGTGTAAAGTTTTTAGCTACTTTACCGACAAACATATAAATTAATACTCACAAGAAACGAAAAAAAAATTAAATTATGGCATCACACAAAGTAACAACTATTTGGAAAGGAGATAGTATTTTTGAAAGTGACAACCCAAACGAAACCAAATTAATAGTAGGATCAGACCATATAGATGCCTTTTCTCCAAAAGCTTTAATGCTATCCTCTTTAGCAGGTTGCTCTGGAATTGACATTGTAGATTTATGTAAAAAAATGAGAGTTCCTTTAGATGACTTTAAAATGGAAATCACCGCAAACCTTACCGATGAGCATCCAAGATATTATGATAAGGTTTCTGTTGATTATCATTTTTATGGAACCGATTTAAATAAAAACAAAATACAAAAAGCAGTAGATTTATCAGTTGATAAATATTGTGGCGTAATGGAAATGTTTCGAAAATTTTCCGATGTTACTACAAATATTTATCTTCATAAAAAATAACGATTACTCGTCATTGCGATGAGGAACGAAGAAGCAATCTATTCATTGAGCTTACTTCGGTCATTTTCTCCCTCGTAATGAACAACAAACTGTAAATATGCGTTGGACATTAAAAAAATCACCAGAAAAAGAAAAAGTAAATCAATTAGCCAAAGCATTGTCTGTTGATAAAACTTTAGCAAAAATATTATTGTTGCGTGGTGTTGAAACTTTTGAAGAAGCCAAAAAATATTTTCGCCCTACTTTAAATGATTTGCACAATCCTTTTTTAATGAAAGATATGGATGTAGCTGTAAACCGAATTGAAACCGCCATTACCAACAAAGAAAACATCTTAATTTATGGCGATTATGATGTAGATGGTACAACAGCCGTGTCATTAGTTTCATCCTATTTAAAAACAACTTACTCAAACATTTCTACATACATTCCCGATAGATATAGAGAAGGATACGGAATTTCTTATCAAGGAATCGATTTTGCCGAAGACAACAATTTCTCTTTAATTATTGCCTTAGATTGTGGTATCAAAGCGTTAGATAAAATAACATATGCTACACAAAAAAATATTGATTTTATTATTTGTGATCATCATAAACCAGGTGATAAAATTCCGAAAGCAGTAGCGGTTTTAAATCCGAAGAGAATAGATTGTTCTTACCCATATGATGAATTGTGTGGTTGTGGTGTTGGCTTTAAATTGATACAAGCATTGGGCTCAAAAAGAAATGAATCTTTAGAGAGTTTAGTGCCGTATTTAGATTTAGTCGCTACTGCTATTGCAGCGGATATTGTACCAATGACAGGAGAAAACAGAGCGTTGGCTTTTTTAGGATTACAGGTAATAAATACATCGCCTAGAAACGGGATTAAAGCGTTAATTCATCAAGCAAAAAAGAAAAATTTAACAATTACGGATGTTGTTTTTACCATCGCACCAAGAATCAATGCAGCAGGACGTATAAAACACGGTAATGATGCGGTAGAATTGTTAACAGAAATGGATTTTGAGTCGACAACAGCCTTTGCTGCTGCGATTGAAAAATTAAATACCGATAGAAAAGAGTTAGATAAAAATATTACCCAAGAGGCATTATTACAGATTGAAAAAAACAATGAAAAAGAACGATTTACAACCGTTGTTTTTAATAAAAATTGGCACAAAGGTGTTATCGGTATTGTAGCTTCTCGACTCATAGAAACTTACTACAAACCTACTTTAGTTTTTACTAAAAGCGGCGATGTTTTAGCCGCTTCAGCACGTTCTATAAAAGGATTTGACGTGTACAATGCTTTAGAAGAATGTAGCGAATTTATAGAACAATTTGGCGGACATAAATATGCTGCAGGCTTAACTTTGTTACCAGAAAACTACACGGAATTTAAGCAAAAATTTGAAGAAGTAGTCGAAAAATCTATCGATAGAAAACTCCTTACTCCAGAAATTTTGATTGATACAGAATTAGAATTATCAGAAATTACTCCTAAATTTCACCGTATTTTAGAACAAATGGCTCCTTTTGGACCACAGAATATGAAACCAATTTTTAAAACAGCCTCCGTAAGAGATAACGGCTACGGAAAACAAGTTGGGGCTGACAAAACACACTTAAAATTGAACCTAATTTATGGTGCTGACAAAAAAACATACAATGCAATTGGTTTTGGCTTAGGTAGTAAAATCAACCTTGTAAAAAACGATTTTAATATTACCTATTCTTTAGACACAAATACTTGGAATGGAAATACAAGTATTCAATTATTGTTGAAAGATATTCAATAACAAAAAAGGGTTTGCCGTTGCAAACCCTTTTTTGTTATTGTTATTTTTCTTTTATCAAATACATATACACAGGGTAATGATCACTGTAACCGCCAGTGTAACCTCCGTAAGAGAAACTTCGTTTAGGATACCCTTTGTAACGACCTCTTTTACCTGTTAAAAAACGCTTGTTAAAAATCATTGCTTTGTACATTTTATACGAAGAAAAGTCTTTTTTTCGCTTATTTAATAATGACGATGAAATTAAAATCTGATCAAATAAATTAATATTGTCTCGATAGCCTAATGTATTTAAACCTCTACGAAACATCTCTTCGTATGGGTTAAAAATATCGCCTTTTTGCACATCTTTTTTTCTGCTTTTGGTTTTCAATACTTTTTTAAAACTTGCATTGTTTGGATCATCATTAAAATCGCCAACAATTAAAATTTTTGCGTTTTCATCTTCTTTTCTAATTTTTTCAATAATCTTCGTATTTTGATATGCTGCTTTTTCTCTTAATGGTCGGCTTTTTGCCTCTCCACCACTACGAGATGGCCAGTGATTTACAATGATATGAATCAACTCATCATCTAAATACCCAGAAACCAACAACTGGTCTCTTGTATATACTTTGTATCCATTTCTATAAATATTAGGATTAAAAGCCTCATGATGCACAGGTTTAAAATATCTTTTTTGATATAATAATGCAACATCAATCCCTCTTTTATCAGGAGATTCGTAATGAATAATTCCGTACCTTTTTTTCTTTAAATACTTAGAAGCAATTAAATCTTCTAAAACAGCTCTATTTTCTACTTCTGCAACACCAATTATTGCAGGACTTGTGTGTGTTTTTTCTTTCCCAATTTGAGAAATCACACTTCCTAATTTATCTATTTTATCCCAATACACTTTGGTTTTGTTTGCTTTTAACTCCATCATTGGACTTGCTTCATCGTTTTTAGAAACATCATTAATAGTGTCAAATAAGTTTTCTAAATTATAAAAAGCAATGGTTCTAATTTTGTATTGTTTCTTTTTATTTTGAGAGAAACTTACAGAAGCAATCATCAAAGAAAAAAGAAAGAGTATTGTATTTTTCATTATCGATATTTTATTGTGCTACAAAGATAAAGACAAATTCCGAGCCAAAGGATTATTAATTATAATTTTAACACAAAAACCTGTTAAAAATCCGTAATTTTGTAGGCATTTTTGCATATAAATAAATTCACAAACTACAAATAAATATTTATGAGAAAAATTGTCGCAACAATGTTCTTAACGTTACTCTTTTCATTAGGAGTAAATGCGCAGAACATTGTAAAAGGAATTGTTGCAGACAGCGATTCTAAAACCCCATTACAGGGAGTTGTGGTAAGTATTAAAAAAACAACGATGAACCAAAAAACTGGCTCTGACGGAAGTTTTACACTTAAAAATCTTACCAATGGTAATTATATTGTTGAAATTAAGTTTAAAGGGTATGAAACCCAAAACTTTCCAATACAATTATCTGGAAAAACAGTTGATTTAGGTAGCATCTTATTATATGAAGATTTTACTGAAGATCAAGATTTAAGCACCGTTACCATTTCTGATGACGAATTGAATGATGATACTAGTGCTGCAGATAACATCTCAGGACTATTACAAGCATCAAGAGATTTGTATTTAAGAACTGCCGCATATGAGTTTAGCTCTTCTTTCTTTAGAATTAAAGGTTTAGATTCTGAAAACGGAAAACTACTTATCAACGGTATTGAAATGAACAAACTATATAACGGAAGACCTCAGTGGAGTAATTGGGGCGGTTTAAATAGTGTCTTAAGAAACCAAGAATATAGCATTGGGCTAACACCTTCATCATTTACTTTTGGTGGTATTTTAGGATCTACAAATATTAGTACAAGAGCTTCAGAATACAGACCAGAAACTCGAATTTCTTATGCTTCATCTAACAGAAGTTACCAACATAGAGTTATGGTAAATTATAATTCTGGTGTATTGAAAGATGGTTGGGCATTTTCTGTTTTAGCGAGCAGAAGAGCAGGAAATGAAGGTTTTTCTGACGGAACTTTTTACAACGCAAATTCTATGTTTTTATCTATAGAGAAAAAGATAAACAAAAATCATAGTTTAAACTTTACCTCAATCACTGCTTTTAATAAAAGAGGTAAATCGGCTCCACAAACTCAAGAAGTTTTTGATTTAGGTGGAACTAAATACAATTCTTACTGGGGATATCAAAATGGAAAAATAAGAAACTCTAGAGTAAAAGAAGTCGCTGAGCCAATCTTAATGTTAAATCATTATTGGACCCTTGATGACAATACAACCTTAAATACCAATGTTGCTTATCAATTTGGAAAAATAGGAAATAGCAGAATTGATTACAACGGAAGTAAAGTTGACGGAAACGCTCTTGACGGAAACGGAGATCCGTTTATTGTTGGTTTAGGAGGCGCAAATCCAGATCCAACATATTACCAAAAACTACCAAGTTATGGTCTTAGAAATGGTCTTTCTAATGTGTATGAAATGGAGCAAAGATTCTTAAATAACGGTCAACTAAATTGGAAAGATTTATACAGTGCTAACATTGGTAATAATGGAAACTCTACCTATGTATTATATGAAGACAGAAATGATGATAAGCAGTTTTCAATAAATACTATTTTAGACAAAGAAATTTCTGAAAACATTATTGTAAATGCGAAGTTAGAATACAAAAAATTAAAATCGCACAACTTTGCAAATGTATTAGATTTGCTAGGAGGTAATGGTTTTTTAGACGTAGATACCTTTGCTGATGCTTTTGATGAAAAACAAAATAACTTATTAAATCCTTTACATATAGCAGGTGTTGGAGATACATTTAAATATGACTTCAACTTAAATTCTGATGTAATGAGCGGGTTTGCACAAGCACAGTTTAAATATAATAAAACGGACTTTTTTGTAGCAGGTAGTATTTCTAAAACATCACATCAAAGAGAAGGCTTATTTCAAAACGGAGGTTTTCAAAACAACTCTTTAGGAAACAGTGAAAAATTATCCTTCACTAATTTCGGAGCAAAAGGAGGTTTGACTTATAAAATATCTGGACGTCATTTAATAGATGTAAATGCTGGGTATATTACAAAAGCACCATCCTTAAGAAATACTTTTTCAAATTCAAGAGAAAACAATACAACTGTTGCAAACTTAACAAGCGAAAAAATACTTTCTGCTGATGCAAGTTATATTTTAAGAAGCCCTATTGTACAAGCAAAAATTACTGGATATTATACCAAAGTACAAGATGCAACTGAAATTTCATTTTTCTTTGCTGATGGTATTGGTGGAGATAACAACGCTTTTGTACAAGAAGTTTTATCTGGCATTGATAAAAAACATTTTGGAGCTGAATTTGGTGTAGAAGTACAAGCAACACCTACTATTAAATTAAAAGCTGCAGGAAGTTTTGGTCAATATACATATGACAACAATCCTAATTTATACTTAACAACAGAAAACAACCAACGCTCTATTGATGCTGGTTTTATTAATGGACGTAAAGATTTCGGAGCAGCAAACTTAAAAAACTATAAATTAGCCGCAGGACCACAAACTGCATATTCTGTTGGTTTTGAATATAGAGACCCTAATTACTGGTGGATTAGCGCTACTGCAAACTTTTTTGACAAAGCATATGTAGATATTGCACCATTAACAAGAACAAGTAACTTTGCTGATGACGGCGGAATTCCTTTTAATGATTATGATCCTGTATTGGCAAAAGAATTATTACAACAAGAAAAGTTTAACAACTATATGGTAGTAAATGCCATTGGAGGTAAATCTTGGAAAATTGGCGATAAATACATCAGTATTTTTGCAAGCGTAAGTAATATTTTAAATGCAAAATACAAAACAGGAGGTTTTGAACAAGGTAGAAATGCGAATTTTAGACAACTAAGAGACGACAAAGCCTTAGGTACTCCTGTATTCGGAGCTAAATACTGGTATGGTAGAGGTACTACTTATTTTATTAGCACAACATTAAGATTTTAAAAATTGGCAAACTTATTAACACATACAATTATGAAAACAAATAGAATTTACAGCTTTTTATCAATTATGATAATAGTATTTACACTAAACTCTTGTATAGAAGACGGAGATTTTACAGTACCAGATGTTACTGTTATAGAACCTAATATTACAGCAAATTCTAGTATTACAGCAATAAAAACTGCATTACAACAAGAATTTAATACTAATAATAATTTGGTTTACACTTTTCATGTAAACGAAGCAACCCCAACATTTATAGAAGCCTATGTTGTTTCTAGTGACGCTACAGGAAACTTTTACAGAACACTTGTAATACAAGATAAAGCAGAAAACCCAACAGGTGGAATTGAAATTTCAATTGATGAAAGAGCACTGAGTAGCACCTATAATGTTGGTAGAAAAGTCTATATAAAATTAGATGGCTTATCTGTTTCTTATGATGATGGAGAAAGAAATATAGACCCAACAAATGGTGTTGCAGGAAAATATACTTTAGGTATTTTAGACGGAGATAGAGTAAATGATATTCCATCAACTTCTATTAAAAACCATTTCTTTAGATCAGGAACCGTTGCTACAATTGTACCAACAGTTATTACACTTGCCGATATTACAGAAGCTCATGTAAACACAATGATCAGTTTAGCAAGTGCTCAATTTGAAAAAACACAAATAGGAAAAACTTTCTCAGGAGAAGCAAATGATTCTTTTGATGGTTTTAGAACTATTTTTGAATGTAATACTGAAAAGGAGCTAAAATTACAAACAAGTACATTTGCTAGTTTTAAATCTAACGTGTTACCAGCAGGAAAAGGAACTATTAACTTTGTACTCTCAAAAGACTACAGAGCAGAATTTTTTGTTGCTGTTGTAAATACACCTTCTGATATTTCTTTTACAGATGTAGACAGGTGTGATCCACCAATATTAGATTGTGGTAATGGTACAGTTGGAGGAAGCAACAACGTATTTACTCAAGATTTCGAAACTATTAATTCAGGAGCAGATTTAACTGCTGCAGGCTGGGTAAATGAGAATGTAAATGGAGGTAGTACTGTTTTTGCGTCAAGAGGATTTGGAGGAAACAGATATTTACAAATGTCTGCATACAGAACTAATGAAAACCCTTTAGAAGCATGGTTAATATCACCAGCAATTAATTTAGACAGTTCTACTGACGAAGCATTAACCTTCGAAACCAAAACAGGTTACAACAACGGAGCAGCACTATCTGTATATGTTTCTACAGATTACGCAGGAGATATTGCAACTGCAACTTGGATGCTAGTTGATGGTGCCATTGCAGACGGACCACGTTCTGGTTACCAAAGTAATTTTACACAATCTGGATCCGTAAACATTTCTTGTTTATCTGGCGACGTATATGTAGCCTTTAGATACTTAGGAGGTGATGGAGATGTTACCACAACATTTCAAATAGACAACATAAAAATTTCAGGGAACTAATTCTCTCAAATGATAACAAGTAAAAACTCCGAACAAATGTTCGGAGTTTTTTTATGTTTAAACACAAGAAGTCTAAAACGATGAGCTCTTTTTATTTCTTTCCATTCTATAAAGATTACTTTTAGGCAATAAAAAAAGGACTGAGTTTTTACTCAGTCCTTTTATCTTATAAATTTCAGTTTCTAATCTGCTAAAATAATTACTTTATTATCTTTTAACTCTAAAGTACCAGAGGTAATTACAAGTGTTAAAATATTCTTATCCTCCTTTAAAGGAATCATTTTCTCACTCAACTCATCCGCATTAAAATTGCTTTGAGAGTTTACATCAATTTTAACTATTCCATCTTTTAAAATAGATACAATTGGTGCGTGATTATTTAACATTTGAAACTCTCCGTTTATTCCTGGTACTGATACCGAATCAACTTCTGATGAAAATAAAATAGCTTCTGGTGATACAATTTCTAAAAACATATTTTTTCCGTTTTAAACTTCTGCTAGCATTTTCTCTCCAGCATCAATAGCATCTTGTATAGACCCTCTTAAGTTAAATGCAGCTTCAGGATATTTATCTAACTCACCATCCATAATCATATTAAACCCTTTAATCGTGTCTTTAATATCAACTAAAACACCTGGTATACCTGTAAATTGCTCAGCAACATGAAATGGTTGAGATAAGAAACGTTGTACACGTCTTGCTCTATGAACAATTAGTTTATCTTCTTCAGATAATTCTTCCATTCCTAAAATGGCAATAATATCTTGTAACTCTTTATACTTTTGAAGTGTTTCTTTTACTTTTTGAGCTGTATCGTAATGCTCATCTCCTAAGATTTCTCTATTTAAAATTCTTGAAGTAGAATCTAAAGGATCTACCGCAGGGTAAATACCTAACTCAGCAATTTTACGAGACAATACTGTAGTTGCATCTAAGTGAGCAAATGTTGTTGCTGGTGCAGGATCCGTTAAATCATCCGCAGGAACATACACTGCTTGTACAGATGTAATTGATCCTTTTTTGGTTGATGTAATTCTTTCTTGCATTGCACCCATTTCTGTTGCTAATGTTGGCTGATATCCTACTGCCGATGGCATACGTCCTAATAAAGCTGATACCTCAGAACCTGCTTGTGTAAAACGGAAGATATTATCTACAAAGAAAAGTACATCTTTCCCTTGAGCTTCTCCTGCTCCATCTCTAAAATATTCTGCAATAGTTAAACCTGATAAAGCAACACGCGCACGTGCTCCTGGAGGCTCATTCATTTGTCCAAAAACAAAAGTTGCTTTTGATTCTTTCATTCCTTCTTTATCTACTTTAGATAAATCCCATCCGCCTTCTTCCATAGAATGCATAAAGTCATCACCGTATTTAATAATTCCAGATTCTAACATTTCACGAAGTAAATCATTTCCTTCACGAGTTCTTTCTCCAACTCCTGCAAATACAGATAAACCTCCGTGTCCTTTTGCAATATTGTTAATCAACTCTTGAATCAATACTGTTTTACCAACTCCTGCTCCACCAAATAACCCAATTTTACCACCTTTTGCGTATGGCTCAATCAAATCGATTACCTTAATACCTGTAAATAATACTTCTGTTGATGTAGATAAATCTTCAAACCTCGGTGCTTCTCTGTGAATTGACATTCCGTCTTTACCTTCTTTTGGCAAATTTCCTAGTCCATCAATAGCATCTCCAGTAACGTTAAATAAACGTCCGTAAATATCACTTCCGATAGGCATTTGAATCGGGTTTCCAGTAGCAGTTACTTCTACTCCTCTACTTAATCCATCCGTTGCATCCATCGATATTGTACGCACAATATCTTCTCCGATATGTTGTTGCACCTCTAAAACCAATATAGAACCATCTTCTCTTTTAATTTCTAAAGAGTCGTGAATTCTTGGAAGTTCTCCATTTTCTGTATTAAATTCGACATCAATTACCGGTCCGATAATTTGAGAAACTTTACCTGTTATTGTAGACATTATGTATCTAATTAAAGTTATTTATTTAGTGTATGAGATTTTATCCTCTTTTTCAAGGCGCAAAGGTAATTTATTTCACTTAAAATTAAAAATATTGTTCATAAAACATTAGGAATAAATAAACAAAAAAGCCTCAACAAATGTTGAGGCTTTTTTATTGATCTACATATAAGTAGTTTCAGTAAAGTTTTACTTATTAACCTTAACTTCTACTCTTCTGTTTTTAGCTCTTCCTGCTTTTGTAGCATTAGAAGCTACTGGGCTATTTGCTCCATAACCTTTTGTTGTTAATCTAGAAGCATCTACACCTTTTCTAACAAAAAATCTTTTAACTGCTTTAGCTCTATTAGCCGATAACTTAGAGTTCACATTTTCCCCTCCTGAACTATCAGTATGTCCTTCAACAACAAATTTAGCATTAGGAAATTTATTCATTATAGCAACAATGTTACTTAATATTCTAGTAATTCCTGGTTTAAGAGCAAACTTACCTAAGTCAAATAATATTTTTTGGTTATCTAAACCAGTGATAACATCAGTACCATCAGTAGGAACTACAACCTCATCTGGACACCCCATGTTAGAAGCTGTACCAGCAACATTTACACATTTATCATCTTTATCTGCTACTCCATCTCCATCTGTATCTGGCCAAGGACAACCTGAGTTAGCAACTGGACCTGCTACTGTTGCACATTTATCATCTTTATCAACAATACCGTCTCCGTCTGTATCAGGACAACCTTTATTTGCTTTTGTTCCTTTAGAATTAGGACACATATCATCTTTATCTGCTACTCCGTCTCCATCTGAATCAGGACAACCATTCATTGATGCTAAACCAGCTACATTAGGACAAGCATCGTCAGAATCTTTTACTCCATCTCCATCTGCATCTGGACAACCGTTAAATTGTTTTAACCCAGCTTCATCAGGACAAGCATCATCTTTATCATATACTCCATCTCCGTCAGAATCTTTTCCTCCAAATTTAAATACTAAACCTACAGAATCTTGATAATGAGATCTTACTTTTTTTGCAAAACCTAACTTACTACCATGTTGAAAATTAATTCCAAAGTTATCATTAATCCATATATTAAAACCTAAACCTCCGTGACCCATTAGCTCTGATTTATCATGTCTCCCGCTATTTACATAGTCTCCTCCTAAAAAGATATATGGATCAAACCAAGACGTTTCTCCAACTAAATTATTTAAGTCATATTTAACTGTTGCTCCTAAAGACCATAATAAGTAATCAGAATCATTTTTTAAAAAGTGAGTGTTTATTTTATTTAAAGAACCCGCTAATTGCAAAGAAAACCCTTTGTCTAAATATTTATCAACAGAGATTCTAGAAATAGCTGGTAAAATATTCCAATCACTACTTCCTAGCATATCTTTAAATTGGCTTCCAAAATCTGTACCATTATATATATCAATAGCATTTACACCAAAACCTACTACCCAAGGATTGTTCTCATCCTGTGCGTTTACGTTACTAATTGTTACTAACGTAAACAAAGCTATTACAGCTAATTTTAATCGTTTCATTTTCAAATTTTTAAATTAAAAGTTCATTTTATGTAAAGTAATAATACGAGCTCGTTTTTCCTATTTTTTAGTAAATCTTCTAAAATAACATGTTAGCTACTATAACAGTAAATAAACGCGATAAATATTTCACTCTCATTCTTAGATGCAAAGATAATTTATTTCATCTAAACTTAAAAATAATATTTATAAAACTTACAAATAAATTAATAAAAAAAGTCTCAACAAATTAATGTTGAGACTTTTTTAAAATTTTAATTTCTAAAATTATTAGTTAGAAACCTTTACTTCTACTCTTCTGTTATTTGCTTTACCTGCTCTAGTTTTATTAGAGTCGATTGGATAACCTTCTCCAAAACCTTTGGCATTTAATCTAGAAGCGTCAACACCTCTTTTAATGAAATAGTTCATTACCGATTTAGCTCTCTTTTCAGATAATTTCTTATTACTAGCTGCTCTACCTGAACTATCCGTATGCCCTTCGATACTAAATTTAGCGTTAGGGAATTCTTTCATCACTTTTACAATTCCATCTAATTGTCTAGTAACACCTGCTTTAAATGACGTTCTTCCTGAATTAAATAAAATTTTCTTAGCTGCCATATTGATAGTTTTTGTTCCTTCTTCAGAAACTACTGGTTCTGGACATCCGTAGTTAGATGCAGGACCTGCTACTGTTGCACATCTATCATCTTTGTCTAATACACCATCTCCATCAGTATCTGGCCAAGGACAACCTGAGTTAGCAACTGGACCTGCTACTGTTGCACATTTATCATCTTTATCAACAATACCGTCTCCGTCTGTATCAGGACAACCTTTATTTGCTTTTGTTCCTTTAGAATTAGGACACATATCATCTTTATCTGCTACTCCGTCTCCATCTGAATCAGGACAACCATTCATTGATGCTAAACCAGCTACATTAGGACAAGCATCGTCAGAATCTTTTACTCCATCTCCATCTGCATCTGGACAACCGTTAAATTGTTTTAACCCAGCTTCATCAGGACAAGCATCATCTTTATCATATACTCCATCTCCGTCAGAATCTTTTCCTCCAAATTTAAATACTAAACCTACAGAATCTTGATAATGAGATCTTACTTTTTTTGCAAAACCTAACTTACTACCATGTTGAAAATTAATTCCAAAGTTATCATTAATCCATATATTAAAACCTAAACCTCCGTGACCCATTAGCTCTGATTTATCATGTCTCCCGCTATTTACATAGTCTCCTCCTAAAAAGATATATGGATCAAACCAAGACGTTTCTCCAACTAAATTATTTAAGTCATATTTAACTGTTGCTCCTAAAGACCATAATAAGTAATCAGAATCATTTTTTAAAAAGTGAGTGTTTATTTTATTTAAAGAACCCGCTAATTGCAAAGAAAACCCTTTGTCTAAATATTTATCAACAGAGATTCTAGAAATAGCTGGTAAAATATTCCAATCACTACTTCCTAGCATATCTTTAAATTGGCTTCCAAAATCTGTACCATTATATATATCAATAGCATTTACACCAAAACCTACTACCCAAGGATTGTTCTCATCCTGTGCGTTTACGTTACTAACTGTTACCAACGTAAACAAAGCCATTATGGCTAATCTTAATCGTTTCATTATCAAGTTTTAAAATTAAAAGTTCATTTTTATATAAAGCAAAAGTAAGTCCTTAAATCTTATCTACAAAGACAAATTTACAAAAAATTACTACTTTTTCAGTGTCTTTAAATAATATTCAAATCTTTCCCTACCTTTTTAAAAGCAAAAATAGCTTTATCTAAATGTTCTTTTTTATGTGCTGCAGAAAGCTGAACTCGTATTCTTGCCTTCTCTTTTGGCACTACTGGATAGAAAAAACCGATTACATAAATATTTTCCTCTAATAATAAGTTTGCCATTTTCTGCGCCAATTTAGCATCATATAACATTACAGGAACAATAGCTGCATCGGCTCCAACCAAATCAAAACCTGCTTTTTCCATTTCTTTTCTAAAATAATTAGTATTCCATTCTAACTTGTCTCTTAAAGTAGTGTCCTCAGAGATTAACTCAAAGACCTTTAATGATGCGCCTACAATGGCAGGCGCTAATGAATTTGAAAACAAATAAGGTCTTGAACGTTGACGTAATATTTCTATAATCTCTTTTTTACCTGTTGTGTAGCCTCCCATTGCACCTCCAAGTGCTTTCCCTAAAGTTCCGGTAACAATGTCTACTCTATCCATTACATTTTTTAACTCAACGGTACCTCTACCTGTTTTACCAATAAATCCTGTGGCGTGGCATTCATCAACCATAACCAAAGCATCATACTTATCGGCTAAATCACAAATTTCATCTAACTTGGCAACAATTCCATCCATAGAAAACACCCCATCTGTTACAATAATTTTAAATCGATGATTTTGTTTATTCGCCTCAATCAACTGTTCTTCGAGCGATATCATATCATTATTATTATATCGATAACGAGCCGCTTTACATAAACGAACTCCATCTATAATAGATGCATGATTTAAAGAGTCAGAAATAATTGCGTCATCTTTGGTTAACAATGGTTCAAAAACACCTCCATTAGCATCAAATGCTGCAGCA
>CAZZNK010000061.1:9564-14753 GCA_964655585.1 uncultured Flavobacteriaceae bacterium | reverse complement strand
TTATGCGTTTACAACTTTAAAGCCCAACTTAGGGATTGTAGATCATAGAAATCATCAATCTTTTGTAATGGCAGATATTCCTGGAATTATTGAAGGAGCTGCTGAAGGAAAAGGATTAGGACATCGATTTTTACGACATATTGAGCGTAACTCTACCTTATTATTTTTAATCCCTGCAGATAGTGATGACGTTCATAAAGAGTATCATATTTTATTGAATGAATTGAAAAAACACAATCCTGAGCTGTTAGATAAAGATCGTTTTTTAGCTATTTCGAAATCAGATATGTTAGATGATGAACTGAAAGAAGAAGTTTCTAAAGAATTGCCAGAAGACATTCCGCATTTGTTTATTTCATCTGTAGCACAAACTGGCTTGCAAGAACTGAAAGACAAACTTTGGGAGATGTTGAATTAATATAAATCATTGTAAACGCACAGTAAAGTAATCTCTTTTGTTTTCTATAAACAGGTTACTTCGTTCTTACCTTACTCGTAATGATTATTATTTTTTCATTACGAACAAAGTGAAATAATCTTACTCTTTCAACAAAATACGAATCGGTAATTGATATTGTGTTGCCACAGGAATTCCTCGTTTTATAGCAGGAAAAATAGTTGGAAACTTTCTTAAACTTTCGATTAGCAAACTGTCTAATTTCGGAATTTCTCTCTGAACATTTTCATTCGGGTGAATGGATTTTAACGTAATTTTTCCGTCTGTATCAATCAATAAATCAACATAAATGGTTTCATCTAAAGCATTGGCAACTTTTATGGTATGCTTTTGTAAGCTTTCGGCTACTTTTTGATGAATGGTATTTCTAAAACAGTTTGTTTTTTTAGAACCTATCAAACTATCGCAAGCAACAAACGAAGGTGAAACATCTACTTTGTTAAAGTTTACAATTGTATCTAAACTTTGCGTATCTCGTTGTTTATCAGTCGTAAAAAACTGACAAGAACTGAAGAAAATTATCAGTAATAAAAAAGAAAATCTACGAAAAAACATCTCTAACACAAATTACATCTGTAAAAATACGCATTTTACGTTTAATCTATGATCTCTCCTTTTAAGAAATGTGTTTTTTTAATTTCTTTGATACGCTGTAATACAAAAACAGTCATCTCTTTATCTTTTTTCTCAAAAGAATTGATATATTTTTGATACAATTTATAGGCAATTTTTTTATCCTTATAAAACCCATCAGATAAAAAAGCTAATTGATACAATGCTTTGTAATTTCTTCTATTTTCTTGCATTGCTTTCTTTAATGTTTCGATAGCTTCCTTCCTTTTTTCTTGTCGAATATATACGCTTGCCAAACCGTAATATTCTTCGTCTCTTTTTTGTTTTCCTGTAAAAGTTGCAATGATATAATTAATTCTTGCCCTACCATATTTTTTTTGTTTCATAGCAATATGCCCTAAATAAGTCAGGTTTTTAAAATCGTCACTATCTAACTTTCTTGCTTTTCTAAAATATGTTTTTGCCAATTCTAAGCTATCAATATTGTAATAGCTACGTCCCAACATTTTTATCGTATAATAATCGTTTTTTGCTAGTGAATTAATATTTTTTAATAACAAAATAGCTTGTTTATATTTCTTTTCTCGATATAATTTATTAATTTTTAACTTATTCAGCTTCAAATGATTCGAGTTAATTTTCAACCCTTTCTCTACAAACAAATAAGACGAATCTAGATCTCCAATCACTTTAAAACTAGTTGCCAAATGATACACCGCTTTTAGATGCTGATTGTCTTTTCTATAAGCGTCTAAATAGCTGTCAATTTTAAGATTTCGCTTTCCCAACAACGCATAAGCAATACCTAGCTGATACGAATAATTTGCATTCTCTGAGTCTTTTTTTATTAGAAACTGAAATTTTTCTACTGCTTTTTTCGGTTGATAAACAATTAAATATAATTTTGCTAATTGGTATTGCAACACTAAATTTTTAGCATCCTTTTCTACAAGATTTTCATAAATAACAATGGCTTTCTGATATTTTTTTAATCGTTGGTATTCTTTTGCCAGTTTTAACTTTACAGTAGCATCCTCTTTAATCTCGAGTGCTTTTTTATAAAACAAAATCGATTTCTGATAATTATCAATCAAATGATAAATACTTGCTTTTTGTATATTTGATTGAAAGGTTGGCGGTTGTATTTCTTGCAACTTTTGTAACGCAATTTTATAACGCCCTTTTTGTAGCAAACTATCAATCGTAGCAAAAGCCGAAGTTTGAGCTACGGCTTTCTGCATAAAAAATATCAGAACAATAATCAGTATGTTTTTCATAGTTTATTCTACAATAATAGCAAACGGAATGGAATACTTTACTCCTATTTTTTCACCTCTTTGCTCTCCTGGAATCATTTTAGGGAGCATTTGCATAATTCTTTTTACTTCTTTTTTAATATCTGGGTGCGGTGCTCTTACTTGTACATTAACCACATTCCCTTCTTTGTCAATTTTAAACCCAATATACACTTTTTTCTTTCCTGGAGATAAGCCTACACTATTCGGTAAATTTTTATTAAAATTAGCCAAAAAATATTTTTGAACACTTTTAGAAAAACATTTTTTCTTTTCTAAATTAGTCCCTGTACAACCAGGGAAAACAGGCACTTTTTCTATAATCATAAAGGAAACGTCTTCTGTATCAGAAACATTAGTAGCTCTGACCATTTTTTTATTCTTCCAGTTTTTAAAATCAAATTTTAATGCAATTGCTTTTCTTCCATTTGGTAGTAAAATAATTTTAGAACTTTCATAAAATTTACTTTCTAAATCTCTATTTTTAAACTCTTCTACTTCTAATTTTTCTTCATTTGATAAATCTTCAACCCTCAATTCTTTACCTTTTGGATATTCTTTACCAACATAAAAATCAAAATACGATTCTCTATTTCTCTCCTTTGATCCTGCCACTTCTTTTCCACCAATAAAAACCTTCGAATTCATTTTTTGAGGAACTAATTCCTTTTGGTTTTCTGTACACGAAGTATAAAAAAGCATACTCGCTAATACGGGTACTAGCAGTAAATATTTTAACTGCTTAATTTGTTTTGATTTTGTTTTTGTCATCATAATAATTCTTTTTTTAATGAATGATTTTTTGTAAAACTGATTAACGAATGATATGTTTTCTACCTGAAAAACATCAGATAATAAATTATTGATATACTCTTTTTTATTGCTAGATTTCGCCACCACAGCATCCGAAATATACTCGTGTAACAAGGTTATTCTTTGCTGATAAACATAAACCATCGGGTTGAACCACATGGCAATCCGTAAAAATTCAAAAAATAATAAATCTAATGAGTGCTTTTGTTTGCTGTGTACCAACTCATGTTGAATGATTTTTTTTTGTTTTTCCTTCGGAATCTCTTTTCCTAAAAAGATGTAATTGAAAAATGAAAAAGCTTTAGATTGCTGTAACAATAGCACTAGCGTAAATCTATTTTTAGAGATGGTTTCGTTGTTATTAATCAACTGAAAAACTTTGATCAATTTAATTGCAAACAACAAAGAAAACAAGATAACTCCAACCCAAAAAATAATTTGTATCGTACTTAAAGATTCAAACCAACTTGCTTTTGAAATCACTTTTTCAGGCGATAAAATTATTTCTGGCATCGAAAAAATAAACTCTTGTGGCACTACTTTTTGTAATGTAGGAATCTTTACAAATGGCAAGACAAAGGAAACCATTGCCGTTCCTAACAAATACCATCTGTTTGTGGTAAAAAAAGTTTCTTTGCTTAAAAAGAAATCGTACACCGCTAAAAATAGTACTTGAAATAAAATGACTTGTAGTATGTAGTTTATCATAATTTATGTTTTTTTGATACCATCGTTACTCTAGTGGTACAATTTTACTATTTCCAGAGAATTGTCACTCCTTCGAAGGCAGAGATCTCCTTAATTCAGTATAGATTCCTGCCTTCGCAGGAATGACAATTATACTTTTAATTTTCTATGTCATTGCAAGAAGTTTACAACGTGGCAATCTTTTTTTTTTAATAAAAAAAGGTTGCTTCATTCGTTCCTCGCTCGTAATGACAATTATTTATTCTTCTCAATTTCTTTTAAAACACTCTCTAATTCATCAATATCCATATTATTTTCTTTGACAAAAAAGGAAACCATACTTTTAAATGAACCTTCAAAATAACCGTTCATCAATTTGTGCAAACTTTGGTTACTATACACTGTTTTCTCTACAATAGGATGATAGACATAGCCTCTTCCTTTTGCTTGATGCCCTACAAATTCTTTTGTTTCTAAAATTCTAATAATAGTAGAAACTGTGTTATATGCTGGCTTCGGATTTGGCAACTCTGCTATTACTTCTTTTACCGATGCTACTTTTAATTTCCATAAAACCTGCATAATTTGTTCTTCTGCCTTGGTTAACTGTCTATTCATTTTATCATTTTTATCATTTCTACGACACAAATATAACTAAAAAATTAGTTTAAACTAATTTTTTAGTTATAAAATATTGTAACAAACATGCTGTAAATTCGTCTTATTACTGATATTTGGCTTGGTTATTGACCTAACACAACTGAATAATCATTCAAAATAATTGAATGTTTAAACATCAATAAATTAAAGATTGCCACGAATTTTATCAAATTCTCGCAATGACATATAAATTAAAAAACAAGAATGGATATATTTTTAGCATTATTAGGTTTTACTCTAGCCTTATTAGGAATTGTAGGAGCATTTTTACCCGTTTTACCAGGACCTTTAACAAGTTGGGCAGGATTACTACTTTTACACCTTACCAAAATAGTACCTCAAGATTGGACTTTTTTAGGAGTTACACTTGGAATCGCCATTTTAATTTGGATTTTAGACTATATTATACCTGCCATCGGAACTAAAAAATTTGGAGGTAGCAAATACGGCGTGTATGGAACTACCATCGGACTGATTGTTGGTCTGCTCTCTCCTATTCCCTTCGGAATTTTAATTGGCGCATTTTTTGGCGCATTTGTAGGTGAACTAATCTACGATAGTAAAGATACAAACCGAGCTTTAAAAGCCTCTTTCGGAGCTTTTTTAGGATTTTTAGCTTCGGCAACTATTAAGTTTTCTATCGCTACTGTATATTTGATATTGTTTATTATTAAGTTTTGGGAATATAAAGGAGAGTTCTTTTA
>CAZZNK010000061.1:0-9464 GCA_964655585.1 uncultured Flavobacteriaceae bacterium | reverse complement strand
AAAAAAAAAGCGTCCCATTTAAGGGAAGCTTTCCATTGGTTAACAAAACCACGACACTTTTTACGAAAGTGCCAAAACAACACAACTAAATGCTGTTCTGAAACAAAACAGCCGGCAAATATACATCCTTTTTTTAAACTCACAATAAAAAAATAACAACATTTTCTCCATTGCCAAATCATCCTAGAGATTGTATCTTTGCTCTTTAAATTTATCATCTATAAACACTAGTCAATGCAATTATCAGAACAAGAAATTGTCCGAAGAGAAAAACTTGTAAAATTACGCGAGTTAAACATCAATCCGTACCCAGCAGATCTATATCCTGTAAACTCTAATTCTAAAAAAATCAATACAGATTATAAGGAAGGGAAACAGGTAATTATTGCAGGTAGACTAATGTCTAGGCGTATTCAAGGAAAAGCTTCTTTTGCTGAATTACAAGATGCTGAAGGACGCATTCAAGTATATTTTAACAGAGATGTAATTTGTACTGGTGATGATAAAACAATATACAATGAAGTGTACAAAAAACTGTTAGATATTGGTGATTTTGTAGGGATTGAAGGAGAACTTTTTACTACAAATGTAGGTCAAAAGAGTGTCCGTGTTCAAAAATTTACGCTCTTAAGTAAAGCTTTAAAACCATTACCACTACCAAGAACAGATACTGACGGAATTGTACATGATGCTTTTACAGATCCTGAATTGCGCTACCGACAACGATATGCAGACTTGGTGGTAAATCCGCATGTAAAAGATGTTTTTATCAAAAGATCTAAATTGTTTGCCGCAATGCGTCAGTTTTTTAGTGATGCAGGATATATGGAGGTTGAAACGCCTATCTTACAACCTATTCCTGGAGGTGCCGCAGCAAGACCTTTTATTACACATCACAACTCTTTAGACGTACCCATGTATATGCGTATTGCCTGTGAATTGTATCTTAAAAAAGTGTTGATTGGAGGGTTTGATGGTGTTTTTGAATTTGCAAAAACTTTTAGAAATGAGGGGATGGACAGAACACACAACCCTGAGTTTACCATGATGGAAATCTATGTAGCTTACAAAGATTACAACTGGATGATGGAGTTTACCGAAAAACTCTTAGAACATTGTGCTATTGCAGTAAACGGCACTACAAAAACTACATTTGGCGAGCATCAAATAGATTTTAAAGCACCGTATGCTCGGGTTACGATGACGGATTCTATCAAACATTTTACTGGTTTTGATATTACGGGTAAAACTGAAGATGAACTTAGAAAAGCGGCAACATCTATGGGATTAGAAGTTGATGAAACGATGGGGAAAGGAAAATTGATTGATGAAATTTTTGGCGAAAAATGTGAAGGAAATTACATCAACCCAACTTATATTATTGATTATCCGAAGGAAATGAGTCCGCTATGTAAAGAGCATCGAGATAACCCTGAGTTGACAGAACGTTTTGAATTGATGATTTGCGGTAAAGAAATTGCCAATGCTTATTCTGAATTAAACGACCCCATTGACCAACGAGAACGTTTTGAAGATCAATTAAAATTAGCTGCTAAAGGAGATGATGAAGCTACTGAATTTATAGATCATGATTTTTTACGCGCTCTAGAATACGGAATGCCACCAACATCTGGGTTGGGTATTGGTATGGATAGGTTGATTATGTTTTTAACCAACAATCAATCTATACAAGAGGTCTTATTGTTTCCACAAATGCGTCCTGAGGTGCGATCCGCACAGGCAGTTACTTTGAATGACGATGAAAAAATAGTATTAGCCATCATTCAGAAATCAGCAAAAATAGGATTGGTAGATTTAAAATCTCAATCTGGTTTATCGAACAAAAAATGGGACAAAACCATTAAAGGATTGACTAAAAACAAACTTGCCAAAGTTGTTAAAACAGATGATGGCTTGTTTGTAGAAGTAATTTAGCTCTAAAAGAATGCTAAAAGACAACTCTAAAAGAGCATATCATTTAATTATAATTTTTTCAATAATAATTGTAGTTCTAATTATTGCTATCATATCTGAAACACTAGAATTATCTTTACTTGAAAAAATATTAAATGGTAAAAACTTAACTCAAAATGAAATTAATACTAGTGATTTAAGGTCTGGAATAATAGCCGTAATACAAGCAGTAACTTATCTGATTAGTATTTTTCTTTTTCTAAACTGGTTTAGAAGAGCTTACGGAAATTTATTGAGAGCAGGTATAAAAACTAAGTACTCAGAAAAATGGGCTATTTGGTCTTTTCTAGTCCCTATTATTTCATTATTTAGACCTTATTTAATAATGGAAGAAATTTGGACTGAAACACAAAAAGCAATTAAATTAAGAGATCATAAGTTTTATGCAAATTATAATACTACCCCAATATTCTTTTGGTGGATTTTATTTATTTCTTCTCATCTTGTAGGTAATTATATTCTGAAAAAAGTTTTAAAAGAAGAAACTATTGAAGAAATGATTATAATAACAAAAGCATATCTTATTTCTGATGTTATACATATAATTGAAGCATCTATAGTGATGCTAATTATTTATCGTATATCAATAATGGAAAATATGTTATTCTCTTTAAATAAAAGATAAAAAAAACTCTACTAATAACTAATAACTACCCTTTATATTTTAGTGGCAAATGCACAATTTTTTTAGTTTCAAAGAATTCTTCGTTAAAAAAATCAGGTAAATTATAGATTGTTGCTTTTGGGAAATTTTGTAATTCTTCTGATAAATCACCGCCTTTAAGATATAAAATTCCGTTTTTCAATCCGAAGTCTTTTAAATGCTGATGTTTTTTATGCACTTTATTTTTTGTCCATCGTACAAAAGTTTCCATTTGCGCAACAGCTCTACTGATAATAAAATCGTAAGTATCTTTTACTTCTTCAGCTCTTCCGTGGGTAGTTTTTACATTTTCTAAGCCTAAACCAACCACAACCTCATTTACTACTTTTATCTTTTTACCAATGCTATCTACCAAATGAAACTGTGTTTCTGGAAATAATATTGCCAACGGAATTCCTGGAAAACCTCCGCCAGTACCAACATCCATAATTTTTGCATTGGGTTTGAATTGTATTATTTTTGCAATAGCCAATGAGTGTAAAACATGACGTAAATACAACTCATCGATATCTTTACGAGAAACAACATTGATTTTAAGATTCCAATCTTGATACAATTCTTTCAGTTTAGAAAACTGAATTAATTGTGTTTCTGTTAAATTGTCAAAATATTTTAAGAGTATCTCCATTTGTTAAAAATATTCGACAAAAATATACGTTTTACAGGCATCTATCTAACAAAAAAAGTTATTTTTGTTAGACAAATACTAACAAGCAGCTAAATACTATTTATGAAAACAATCACCTTTTCTAGAATTGATAAAAAGAAGTTTTTTAGAACCCTAAACAAGCGTGTAAACTCTTACTTTAAAGAAAATAACATCAAACGAACTGGTAATTGGATATTATACACCAAAGCAATTCTTATGTTTTCGTTATTTTTAGTTCCTTTTATTTTAATTTTAGCGATACCCATGCCATCATGGGCACAATTATTACTCACTATTTTAATTGGTATTGGTATGGCAGGAGTTGGTATGAATGTAATGCATGATAGTAATCATGACTCTTTTTCTAGTAAAAACTGGGTAAATAAATTAATGGGGAGCAGCATTTATATCTTAGCAGGAAATGTGTATAATTGGAAAGTGCAACACAATGTTTTACACCACACTTTTACCAACGTAAAAGGAATGGATGAAGATATTGATGCTGGTAGAATTATCCGATTTTCGAAACATTCTGAATGGTTAAAAATTCATAAATTTCAAAAGTATTATTCTATTTTTTTATACGGATTACTTACTATTAATTGGGCAATTACTACGGATGTAAAACAAATGCGTAGTTATTTAAAACGAAAATTATCTTATGGTAAATTTCCAAACCCTACAACTGAATGGACTAAGTTAGTCATTTCTAAAATTGTGTATTATGCACTTTGGATTGTACTACCTCTTGCTATTTTAGATGTAGCTTGGTGGCAAGTTTTTATTGGTTTTTTTGTAATGCATTATACTGCAGGTATGATTTTAAGTGTGGTATTTCAATTAGCACATGTGGTACCTAATACCAAAATGCCTTTGCCAGATAAAGAAGGTAATTTAGAACATACTTGGGCAGTACACCAATTATACACAACTTCTAATTTTGCTCCTAGTAACTGGATTGTTAATTTTTATACGGGTGGATTAAATCATCAAGTAGAGCATCATATTTTTCCTCATATTTCTCATGTTCATTATCAGAAATTAGCAAAAATTGTAAAAGAAACTGCCAAAGAATTCAATCTTCCATACAATGAATACAATACTATGGGAAGAGCCCTTATAGAGCATTTTAGGCAACTAGGAACTTTAGGAAAAAACCCAGAATTAGCTTAAATACTTACAAAATGACTTATCCGTTATCAGACAGAATTAACAGTTTACCTATTTCGCAAACCTTAGCAATGGCTGCAAAAGCCAGAGAGTTAAAAGCTGCAGGGAAAGATATTATCAGTTTAAGTTTAGGCGAACCTGATTTTAATACACCTGATTTTATTAAAGATGCTGCTATTGAGGCTATCAATCAAAATTATAATTCTTATACACCTGTTGATGGTTATGTAGAGTTGAAAGAAGCTATTTGTACCAAATTTAAACGAGATAATAATTTAGAGTATCAACCCAATCAAATTGTAGTATCTACAGGTGCAAAACAATCTATTGCAAACGTTGCACAAGTATTATTAAACCCTGGTGATGAAGTTTTATTACCAGCACCTTATTGGGTTAGTTATTCTGCCATTGCCATTTTATGTGAGGCGAAATTTGTAGAAATACCTTCTTCAATAGATACTAATTTTAAGATTACACCTGCACAATTAGAAGCTGCTATTACACCAAAATCAAAAATGGTATTCTTTAACTCGCCAAACAACCCTAGCGGAAGTATTTATAGCGAAGAAGAATTTAGAGCCTTAGCAAAAGTGCTAGAAAAATATCCTCAGATTTATATTTTATCTGATGAAATTTATGAACACATCAACTACGGAAAAAAACCGTTTAGTTTTGCATCTATAAAAAGCATGTACGATAGAACAATTACCATAAATGGTTTGGCAAAAGCATTTGCGATGACGGGCTGGAGAGTTGGCTATATCGGTGCTCCGCAATGGATTGCAAAAGCGTGTACAAAAATGCAAGGACAAATTACATCGGGTACAAATTGCATTGCACAACGAGCAGCAATTACGGCTGTATTGGCATCGCCTAAAAAAGTGCAATTTATGGTCGATGAATTTAAATCTCGTAGAGATATTATTCTCAATTTATTAAGTAAAATTAACGGATTTAAACTCAATATTCCTGAAGGTGCTTTTTATGTTTTTCCTGATGTTTCTGCCTTTTTTGGAAAATCCTATAAAGGAAAAAAGATCAACAATGCAAATGATTTCTCTATGCTTTTATTAGAAGAAGCCAATGTGGCTACAGTTACGGGTGAAGCTTTTGGTGCACCAAACTGCATTAGGCTATCTTACGCTGCGTCTGAATTACAATTGCGAGAAGCTGTACGAAGAATTAAAGAGGTTTTAAGCTAGATTTAAATCTTGTTATATCAATTTCTGGGTCTAAATCTTCACTATCTTCTAGATGATTAAAGAGGTTTTTAGCAACCGTTGGAGCAATCATTACTCCACGAGTCCCTAGACCGTTTAAAACTATTAATTGAGAGTGTTTTGGATGAATACCAACCAAAGGTCTTCTACCTGCCACCGTGGGTCTTATTCCTGCAGATTGAGAAACGATGGTATATGGAACATTGATTACTTTTTGTAGTTTTTCTACCAATTCTTTTTTTCCTTCTTCTGTTGGATTTGAGGTTTTATCAGTCCAATTAAAAGTTGCTCCTACTTTGTAATAATGCTCTCCTAGTGGCATTACAAAAACAGTTGATTTTAGCAAAAAATCTATCTCTAATTCTGGCGCATGAATAGTAATGAGCTCTCCTTTGGCTTCGTTTAAAGGTAAATAGTTAAAAAATGGATTCTGCTTGATACCAAAACCTTCGCAAAAAACAATTCTTGAAGCTTCTATTTCTTTGTATTTTAGAAATTCTTTATCAAATTTTAGTTGTTGATGCTCAAAATTCTCAAATCGAATTAGTTTTTTTTCATCAAGGTAATTTCTGTAAAATTCTATTAGTTTTTTTGTATCAATCCTACCTGTTCCATTCACATTTCCAAAACTAAAATCAGCTAAAACGCCATTGTACGTTTGGGTATCTAATTTAGGGTCTAAATAATCTACAAGTTTTGGTTTATCTAGAGCAGCAAACCAATTATTTTGATCTTCAATAGATTTAAAAGCTTTTTTGATTACAAACTTCTCATCAATGGTTATCTGTAGCTTTTTTGCTATCCTTTTATAAAAAGGAAGTGCCATTTCTAATTGTTCTTTGGCATTCCAAACAGGTGTAAATCGTTTTAAAATAACAGGATTATACATACCTCCAGCAACTAATGATGAGGTTTGAGAATCATCTTCAAAAACAATAAACGTTTTGTTATTTGCAATCAATTCTTCAGCAAAAGCTAAACCCGCCAATCCTAAACCTACAATAATATAATCTACTTTCATTTTTCAAAAATAATCATTTCATAAAAAAATCACCTCAATTTGAGGTGATTTTATATATCAATAAAGAAATTATGGGATTAATAATTCCACATATCCATTTCTCTGTTTCTAATTCCTTCTTTAATTTTATCCGCTTCTAAGAGTTGGAATAGTGAATTCCCTCTTACATAATCAGAAATACCTCTATTTCCGTAGATATTTTCTTCTTTTACAATTACAGCATTGAAGCGTCTAGAGTTCAATAAATGGTCAAAAGAAATAGGATGTGATGCATTTTTAGGATTGAAAACTTTTGCATCGTGTAACACTTCTCTCGCAGATGGATAAAAAATCCAAAATAATTCATATAAATTCTCTTCATCTATTGATTCTTCCCCCATAGTCTGTACATCTTTACCCATAGGAGCTAAAGCTAATAATCTGTATTTTAATTCACCTTGACGTTTATCAAAATAATACATCCCTTTAATCATATATCCCTGTACGTCTTGTGACTTAATTCTAAACGTATCTATATATCCGTCTTCGTCTCTAATATTTAGCAGTTTCGTATCCATATCTGCTTGGGTTATTTTTGATGAAAAAAACGAATCTGAATATGCTTCTTTAATTTTACCAGATTTTATGCCTTTTAAAAGGGTATCGAATAAAGACCTTCTATTACTTGCAATATTTGTAGTATCGATTGGATAATAGTATGGCAAATTTATTTTTTGATTCAAGTCAATAAATTCCCAAACTACTTTAGACCACAAAACATCTCGATCTTCAATATAGCCATAAGGAAGTGGCTTGTCATTATCCGCAGCTATTTGCTCAGGTGTTTTTTTACCAATCTGAGCTACCTTTGTTGCATTTAATAAATTTGCTTGTGCATGCATATTGTACGATGTAAACATTACAAAACCTAATATATAAATATACTTCCTAAACATAATCATTCTTTTTTACTTCTAATTTGACACCTCAATAATAACAGGTAATACTTTTTTAAGTCTATAAGACGAACTACTTACTTTTGCTTTAATAGCAAAAATAGTAATCATATCTCCTCTTTTAGCTTTACTTAGTATCCTTTTAGCTTGTGCATTAAACCTTGTTCCAGACACTATTGCTGTTGGTTGGTTTGGCACTTTTACTTTAAAACTTAATACTTGTAATTTTAAATCGAATAAAAAGTCTGGTAACCCTGCTGCAATAACGGTTCTACCGATACTTGATTTCGGCATTCTTACAGTACCAAATTTCCCTCTTACCATACCCATTGCTGGTGGTATGTCTTTTATTCTAAACTTTTTTGAGGTTCTAACTGGCGTACCGTCTGGCAATGTTCCTGAAACGTTTATAGATACTTGACCACTTCCTGTTGGTCTCATCATATAACTACTTCCTCTTACTTGTCTTAAGCCTGGTGCAGTTGCTTTTACTTTGTTTGATGCAATACCAGGTATAGAAATTGTTAACGGATTTGACAACCCTTTGTATACCACATTCATTTTATCAGCAGATACTACCGCTTCATTTGGCTTTGGTATTACAGCATAACTCCCATTAATTGGAATGCTTACTGTAGAATCTCCCTCTTTAAAGTAAAAAGTTCCTTTTAAAGTGTGATCTCCTACTCCACCTGCGGGTCCATCTAAAATTACTTGTCCTGCTTTTATTTTAGATTTAGGAACCTCTTTACCATTTAAAGTAACTTTATCCGCTAATAAGGTTGGGTCATTTTTCCCTAAAACAATTCTACCAGATAATTTCTCACCAGCATAATATGCATTTTTATCAAAAATTACCATTGCATCATAATTAGTCATAGAAACATCGCTCTTTAACTGACCTTGCATTAAGTTTGTTAAAACTTCTGACTCAGTAGCCTTAATATCTGCTTGTATCTGAGTTAAATTAGTTAATGATGCTACTAAAGGAAACCCTTTATAATGATAATCTAACCAAGGTATTGTAATACCTTCTTTGTCTTTTTTAGCATTGGTATTGAATCTTTCTTTTGTTGAAGTGATAATACCATCATATCCGTCTAATTCTTTGACAACTTCTGTACGGTAACTATTCATTTTATCTAAAAAAGCTTGTCCATCTACAGCTAAACCATCTCCTTTAAAAAAGAAATTATCTAAGAAATCTGTTTTATCCATAGATTCATAATCTTTCTTATTTTCTATGTCTTCCGTCATTTTAGATTTTAAATCATCTAAATACGCATAAAAATCTGTTGATAGTGCTTGTATTTTGTCTGCTTTTTCTTTTAAAGGCGCATATTTCGTCGCTTGCTCTACTGCTTTTTCTGCTAAACCTGTATAGGCTGCATCATTTTTTAATGTAATAGATTCGTTGTTTTTTACCAACTTATCTTTCATAAACCCAAATGCTGATAACACTTCTTTACTCATATTCATTGCTAACATTGCAATAAATACAAGATACATTAAGTTTATCATTTTCTGCCTTGGTGATTGTTTACCTCCTGCCATGTTTAATTAGTTTTTTAAGTTATACAATTAGTGAACTAATTAATTTTTTGACATTGCAGACAACATTCCACCATATACGCCATTTAATGAAGATAGATTTGAAGCCAATGACTCCATTTGCTCTTTTAATCTTGCGGTATTTTCAACAACAGCAGTATTTAATTCTACCTGTTTGTTTGCATTTTCCATTTGTACTTCATACAATCCGTTTAAAGATTCCATTTTTACCGCAGCTAAAGATACTTGGTCATTGTATTTATTTGTAACCGAAATTGTT
>CAZZNK010000060.1:11561-15000 GCA_964655585.1 uncultured Flavobacteriaceae bacterium | reverse complement strand
CGCAAAAACCGCTTAAAAAAATTATAGACAACAAACAAACATTTCCGATAGTTAAAAGTAACGCAGCTTTGGCTATGAATCAATTAAAACAGTAAAAAAATGAAAAATATCACAAAAATAATTACAGTAATCTTCTTACTAATTCAAGTAAGTATACAATCACAAGAAAAGAAAATTCCGTTTAAAAAAGGTGTATTAAAAATATGTTCTTCTAAAAACTTTCAAATAAAAGGATATGATGGTAAGGAAGTAATTATAAAAAGTTTGCACAAGTATAGAAGAAATGCTCACTTTTTTACTGCTAGAAAAGTAATCTTTAGATCTTTTAAAAATGATAGTTTCAAAAAAGGAAATCACATTACTTATCCATCAAATAATATTTTTAGATATGGTTCTAATAAACAAAAAAAAGGCTTAAAAAAGTTAGGTAAAAAATCGGATGCTGATAATGGTATTTATTTAAAAATTGAACAAAAAAACGGAGAGTTGCTTCTCTATGATATTACTGATAATGAGCAATTTGTAATGGTTAGTGGAGAAAGTTACAAAATTATGGTACCCAATACCTTAAAATTAATTTGGGATGCAACTGCATGCAATAATGCAACTAACAAAAACAAAGTAAAGTCTGAAAACCAAGTGTTTTTTTACAATTCAAAAGTGTCTAGCTTATCTTATTTTAAAGGAGAAGTAGAGATATCATCATCTTTAAATAATTTAAAACTAAAAGATGTTACGGGTCCAGTTTCTATCAATTCTTTAGGAGGGAATGTGAAAATTATTTTTGATGAAACATTACCTCAAAAGTTGTATTCTGTGTATACTAATAATGGATATATAGATGTTACTTTTCCGCAGTCTTCTAATATTTTGGTCGATGCAAAAGCCAGTGAAATATATAGTAATTTAAATTTTAAAGTACTATCAGAAAAAGATGTTGATGGAATTCAAGAAATGAAATTAAAGTTAAAATCTGGGAAAGTTAAAATGAAATTAAACACCGGTTTAGGAAGTATTTATTTACGAAAAAATTAAGATTATTTGGTTTAAAAACGCCCAATTTGAATTACAAATTGGGCGTTTTTTTTATGTGGTAAAAAAACTACTCATAAAAATACTCTGTTGTAGAAATAAGGTTGTTGTTTACAGATTTATCCATTTTTTTCAAGTACTCTTCATCATTAAAAGTAAGTGTAAAAGAGTTTATAGTACCGTTTTTTTCTTCAATTCTTACCACATGTTTAATAGTGAAAATTTTCCCAGAATCTGTGGTGTTTTTAGTTTGTAAAAAAGCATTTCTACTATTGCCAAATGTATTTATATACAAGTTTCTATACAAGAAACCTTTTGGATTTACAATAGTGTTGTAACTTATAAAATGACTTCCTGTGTCTGTATCTGTAGCGATATCTGTATGTTTAATTTGACGTATTAAATTGTCGTCAGTTATAAAATCTGTTTCTGTAATATCAGATGTTATTTTACTGATAAATCCTCTGTGAAAGAGTAACGTTGTAGTACCTAATAAACTCGATGTTTTTGTGATAGAAAAATTACTGTTATATGTAAAGGTGATAGTTTCGTTAAAACGTTCTATTTTTATAAGTCTTTTTTCAGTATCATAAAAAAAAGATACTGTCTTTTCAGGAATTTCAATACGATTTTCATCATAGCTTTTTAAAGAACTTAGTAAATTAAAATTTGAAGGATCGTAATCCCATTTGGTGTATTCCACCAACTCGTTATTACTATTGTATGTTATATTGCTTTTCCATCTTTTATTTTGAAATCGGGTAACATCATATGTAGTAAGATGTCCGCCAGAAAAATGCTTAGTAACACTTTTTTTGAGTTCTAAAGGTATTTCAGAGCCATTATTCAAATCAATTCCGTTTTTTTCATCACAAGAAATAAAACTGATTGTTAGTATAAATAGAAATATTAGTTTTTTCATTATAAATTTATTAATGATGAATATAGTCTTTTAAAATAAAAAACGTCGCTGTAAATTCAACGACGTTTTTCTGTTTTTAGTATGTGTTTTTTCTTAATGTACTAAAACCCATTCTCCTTTATCAATTAACGGAATGGCTTGTTTGTATTTTACAACTTTTTCTTCGCCACTTAGTACATTTTTAATAGTAACACGTTCATTTCTACCAATTTTTGGTTGCTCTCTTACAATCGTTTCAATAGGTTGTTGCTCTTGAGTCTGAGAGTTTGTAATAGCTTGTTCTGTTGTATTTTGAACATCATCTTTTCGTAAGTTTAATTTTTGACGTTTTTGTTGATGCGCCTCAGCTACTTGTGTTTCATTTTGATTTGGTAACTCTCCTTTGAACAAGAAAGATAAAACTTCTTTGTTAATTTCATCAACCGTTAGTTTAAATAGTTCAAAGGCTTCAAATTTATAAATTAACAATGGGTCTTTTTGCTCGTAAGAAGCATTTTGTACCGATTGTTTTAAATCATCCATTTTACGCAAATGATCCTTCCAATTTTCATCAATAATTGCCAAGGTAATATTCTTTTCAAAATCAGTAACCAAGGTTTTTCCTTCAGATTCGTATGCTTCTTTTAAATTAGTTATTACTTGTAAAGTTTTAGTTCCATCCGTAAAAGGCACTACAATACGCTCATATCTATCACCTTCGTTTTCAAAAACATTTTTAATAACAGGGAATGCTAAAACAGCATTTTTTTCTATTTTTTCTTGATAATATTTGGTAACAATGTCGTACAATTTATCCGTCAATTCTTTTTCTGATGTATCATTAAATTCATCCTCTGAAAAAGGAGAAGTTAAAGAAGAGAATCGTACCAATTCAAATTCAAAATTTTGAAAATTTTTGGTTGGCTTATTTTGATTAATGATAGACTCACAAGTATCATAAATCATATTTACGATATCAATTTTTAAACGTTTCCCGTCTAATGCGTGTCGTCTTCGTTTGTACACAAACTCACGTTGTGCATTCATAATATCATCGTATTCTAACAAACGTTTTCTAATACCAAAGTTGTTTTCTTCTACTTTTTTCTGAGCTCTTTCAATCGATTTGCTAATCATAGAATGTTGAATTACTTCACCTTCTTTCAAGCCCATTCGATCCATCATTTTGGCAATTCTTTCAGAGCCAAATAAACGCATTAAATTATCATCTAAAGCAATATAGAACTGTGAAGAACCAACATCTCCTTGTCGTCCTGCTCTACCTCGTAATTGTCTATCAACTCTACGAGAATCATGGCGTTCTGTACCAATAATAGCCAAACCACCTGCCGCTTTTACTTCGTCAGATAATTTAATATCTGTACCACGACCTGCCATATTTGTAGCGATGGTTACCACCCCAGGGTTTCCTGCTTCGGCAACTACATCTGCTTCTTTTTTATGTAATTTTGCATTTAAAATATTGTGTGGAATTTTACGCATTTG
>CAZZNK010000060.1:0-11551 GCA_964655585.1 uncultured Flavobacteriaceae bacterium | reverse complement strand
CCAATAATTCTGATATTTCTACGGATGTTGTACCTACTAAAACAGGTCTTTTTTGCTCTACAAGTTTTACAATGTCATCAATTACTGCATTGAATTTTTCTCGCGTAGTTTTATACACTAAATCCTCTTTATCATTTCTTAATAAAGGTTTGTTTGTTGGGATCTCTACAACATCTAATTTGTAAATTTCCCACAATTCCCCCGCTTCAGTAATCGCAGTTCCTGTCATTCCAGACAGTTTGCGGTACATTCTAAAATAGTTTTGTAAGGTAACAGTTGCAAAGGTTTGTGTTGCGTCTTCAATAGTTACATTTTCTTTGGCCTCAAGTGCTTGGTGTAATCCGTCAGAATATCTACGACCGTCCATAATACGACCTGTCTGCTCATCAACAATCATCACCTTATTTTCTACCACTACATACTCTACATCTTTTTCAAAAACGGTATAGGCTTTTAAAAGTTGATTCATGGTATGAATTCGTTCACTTTTAACACTAAAATCGTTATATAATGATGTTTTTTGCGCTATTTTTTCTTCGGATGACGCTTCGCTTTCATCAATCTGACCAATATTTACGCCAATATCTGGTAAAACAAAGAAATTGTCATCACTTGTTTTGGTTGATAAATGTGCGATACCTTTATCAGTCAAATCAATTTGATTGTTTTTTTCTTCAATGGTAAACCATAGGTCTTCATCAACTTTTGGCATCAACTTATTGTTGTCTGCCATATATGTATTTTCAGTTTTTTGGAGTAGTAGTTTGATGCCTTCTTGCGACAAAAACTTAATCAATGCTTTGTTTTTAGGCAAGCCTCTATATACACGGAGTAGTAGGAAGCCACCATCTTTTGTATTATTATCAGCAATTAGTTTTTTAGCTTCAGCCAAAACACCTACAAGATGTTGTCTTTGTAGGGTTACCAAATCATTTACCAAAGGTTTTAACTCATTAAATTCATGAATATCTCCTTTTGGTACTGGTCCAGAAATAATTAAAGGAGTTCTTGCATCATCAATTAAAACAGAATCTACCTCATCTATAATGGCGTAGTTAGGAGCTCTTTGCACTAAATCTTCTTTAGAATTTGCCATATTATCACGCAAATAATCGAAACCAAATTCGTTATTTGTACCGTAAGTAATATCAGCATTATAGGCTTTTCTACGTTCTTCTGAGTTTGGTTGATGAAAATCGATACAATCGGTACTTAGTCCATGAAACTCAAAAATGGGAGCCATCCACGCTCTATCACGTTTTGCTAAATAATCATTTACAGTTACTAGATGCACTCCTTTTCCTGTCAGCGCATTTAAGTAAACGGGTAGGGTAGAAACTAATGTTTTCCCTTCACCTGTCATCATTTCTGCAATTTTACCTTGATGTAAAACGGATCCTCCAATTAACTGTACGTCATAAGGAATCATATCCCAAGTAACAGGTTTACCAGCGGCATCCCAAGAGTTTTGCCAAAAAGCTTTGTCTCCTTCTAAAACAACGTGTTCGTTGCTTGCAGATAATTCTCTGTCAAATGGCGTAGCGGTAACTTCTAATTCTGTATTATTTGTAAAACGTTTTGCCGTTTCTTTGACTACACAAAACGCTTCTGGCATTATTTCTTGTAATATAGCTTCGGATGCTGTGTAGGCTTCGTCTTTTAACATGTCTATTTCTGAAAAAACATCTTCTTGACGATCGATACCAGCAGTTTTTGCCTCTTTTTCTAATGCAATTATTTTTTCATCAAAAGTTTGAGTTGCTGCCTTTATTTTGTCTTTAAATTGCTGTGTTTTGGCACGTAATTCATCATTCGATAAATTAGAAATTGCCGTTTCAAAAGCGTTTACTTTTTCTACAATAGGTTGTAAAAGTTTTAAATCTTTTTTTTGTTTGTCTCCAACAAATAGTTTTAAGACTGAGTTTAAGATATTCATTTTGTGTATTCTATTTTGAATAGCGTTAGAGCTATGTTTATTTTGTTCTAAATCAGCCAATTACTTGACGCTAAATTTGCTAAAATATTGTTAAAAAAAACGATTAAAAATAAGCAAAAAAAAAGCCTCTAAAGAGACTTTTTTTTATTGTTAATATTCTTCTTCGTTCCAAAGATAATCTTCTTCGGTTGGGTAATCTGGCCAAATTTCTATGATAGAGTCGTATGAGTCTCCTTCATCTTCAATATCTTGTAAGTTTTCTGCAACTTCTAACGGTGCGCCAGTTCTAATGGCGTAATCTATTAATTCGTCTTTTGTTGCTGGCCAAGGTGCATCTGCTAAATAAGATGCGAGTTCTAATGTCCAATACATTTCTTAGTGTTTAATTTCATGCAAAAATAATTTTTTTAGCGAGAAAAACAAGTCTTTTCTAAGAAATATGAAATAGTAAATAAAGAACTTATTTTTTCTTTTCAGGAATCCATTTGATTTCCTCTGCTGATAAGTCTTTAGACAATTTTCGTGCCAATACAAAAAGGTAGTCAGAAAGTCGGTTTAAGTACCTTAAAATATCAGAATTGACAGTTTCTTGTTCGTTTAAAGCGACAGATAATCGCTCAGATCTTCTACAAACACAACGTGCAATGTGACAAAATGACACCGTTTGATGTCCTCCGGGTAAAATAAAATGAGTCATTTGTGGTAAAGAATTATTCATGTTATCAATTTCATTTTCTAAAAACTGAATAGAATCGGTATCAATTTTGGGGATATTTAAGCGTTCTTTTCCGTTTTTTAAAGTTTCTTTTTCTGGAGGAGTTGCCAACATAGAACCTAAAGTAAATAAATCAATTTGTATTTTTAATAGCGATTTTTTTATAAGTACATCTATGTCTTGGTCTTTTAACAAACCTATATGAGAGTTTAGTTCATCGATAGTTCCGTAGCTTTCTATTCTTAGATGATGCTTTGGTACTCTTGTCCCTCCAAATAACGCTGTTGTGCCTTTGTCGCCTGTTTTTGTGTAGATTTTCATAAGACAAACTTACTTAAAAAGTTATGATACTCTAATGATAAAATGTTCTTTTTCTTGTTCTTTTCTAAAGAAAATAATTCCCCAATAATAAATATCTATGCTTGCCGTTACTTTTGGGTGTTGTTTTATAATATTCCAAGCCTCTTCCATTTCTGAACTCCAATGAATATCATCAAAAATAAAAACGCTATCATTTGTAATGGTTGTTAAGCAGCTTTCGAAATAGTTTAATGTTGCTTTTTTTTGATGATTTCCATCAAAATAAATCAAATCATATTGTTTATTCTTAATAGCTTCGGATAAGGTTTTTTTAAAATCTCCAACAATTATATTGATGTTTTTAAAGTTGAATTGTTCAAATTGTTGTGCTGCTATTTTTGCAGTTTCTGGGCAGCCTTCTAAAGTTGTAATTGTTGCATTTGTGTTTCCTAGTTGTAAAGCAGTGGTTCCGAGCCCTAAGGAAGTACCAATTTCAAGAATGTTTTTAAATTTAAAATGATTGACAAACCGAATTAGTAGCTTTGCTTTTCTGTTAGATATACCTGCAACTTTTGCAATTTTAGAGATTTTGCGAATATCATTTTTGAAAATTTGTGATCCTGCACCAAAGTCAGTGACTTTTACACTTAACTTTGTGTCTAAAAGCAGTTGTTTGTATTGTAAATACGATGTTGATTTTTGTTTTAGAGTATTTTTATTAAAACATTTTGTAACTAAATTGTATATAAAGGGCGAGTGGATACTATGTTTGTTTGTGGAATTTAGTAAGAATTTTAAATACGATTTTATTTTCTGTAACATCAGTAGTAGAATTAAGAACAAATTAAATGAAAAATTATAAGTTTTTGGCATTTAAAAATTATATTTGTCAATTATTAATAAGGCTTATCAATGATAAAAAATATATTTAAAATTGCTTTTCTTGTTCTTTTTGCATCTTGTGTACCTACAAAAGACCTGATTTATTTACAAGGGGAACCCGTTTCGTCTAAGGAAATCCGTAGAATGAATAACGAGCCGTACAAATTGCAAGTAGATGATATGATAAATATAGAAATCAAATCTACAGCTGTTGATACTAAATCTGGAGATTTAGAGCTTACAAAAATATTTAATAAATCTGATAAAGCATTTGGCGGAGGCGGAGGTAATTCTAATCAATCATTTTCTGGAGGAAGTGGTTATTTTACGGCTTATAGTATTGATAGGTACGGTAATATTAGATTGCCTGTTTTAGGAAAATTGAATGTGTTAGGTTATACAGAAAATGAGGTAAGAAGTAAGATAGAAAAGAAGTTAATGGAGTATCTTAAGAATGAAGATGATATTTTTGTAACGGTAAAACTATCAGGAATTAAATATACTGTTATTGGAGAAGTAGGTGTCCCAGGTCCAAAAGTGATTTATCAAAACAAATTAAATATTATAGATGCTATTACTAATGCAGGTGATATTACGATTGTTGGTAAAAGAAAAGATGTTATTGTAATAAGAAATACTGTTTCTGGACAAAAAAAATTCCATATCGATTTAACAAAAATGGATGCTTTCCATTCAGAAATATTTTATATCAAACCAAATGATATTATTAACGTATTGCCATTGCCACAAAAATCGTGGGGAGTTGGCACTACGGGGTTTCAAGCGTTAACAACTATAGTGTCTGTTTTATCGTTATTAACATCAATGGTAATTTTATCTAAAAACTTATAATTAATAGATATGAGTGAGAGTAATATTTCATCTTTTAACACTTCAAATCAAAATCAAAATAGTTTAGATGTAAAATCTTATATCTTTAAAATTTTAGCGTATTGGCAACTTTTTTTAGTAGCCATAGTAATTGCTTTTATTGTAGCGAAATTTATGAATGGTTATAAACAGAGGCTTTATAGCTTAGGTACTACAGTTTCTGTTAAAGAAGAAAATAACCCATTATTTTCTACGGGTACAAATATTGCTTTTAATTGGGGGGGTGCTAGTGATGAAATGGAAACGGTTCGGGTAATATTAAATTCGAGAACACATAATGAAAAAGTTGTAAAACGTTTAAATTTTTATATTGATTATTTAAAAGATGGTAGGTATAGAATGGATGATGTGTATGGTAAAACGCTGTTTACAATTGATTTAGAAACAAATAAACCTCAGCTTTACGGAAAATTAATGACTGTAGAAACTGTTGCTATTGATAAGGTAAAAATTTCTGTTGATTTTTTAACGTTAAGCCCTGTTTCTCTAATAAGATACGATAAGGATTCAGTATCTTCTTATTTACCGAACACATTGATGTATTCAAAAGAGTTTTTGGTAAATAATAAAATTGAAACACCTTTTTTAAATTTTACAGTAAAAGCGCAAAAAAGCCTTCCAATAGGAGAGAAGTATTATATTCGGTTTAATAGCTTTCAAGGAACTGTGGGTGCATATAGAGGAGTTAGTGTACAAACTTTAGCAAAAGGAGCTTCTTTGATTAAATTGGTAATGACAGGAAGTAATAAGAATAGAATTGTAGACTATTTGAATACTACAGTAAAGGTTCTTGATGAAGACAAGCAAGAGCAAAAAACATTATATGCCAGAAAAACAAAGAAGTATATAGATACCCTTTTAAGTCAATCAACAAGAAAGTTAGAGAACATTGAAAAAAAACTTGGAAATTATAAAAAGAAAAATAATATATATAATTTATCAGCTGAAGGAGATCGTATTTATGGGCAAACAATTGGATTAGACACTAAGAATGACGAAATAATACGGAGTATTGATTATTTGAATAGTTTAGAAAACTATGTAAGAATTAATACAAAATATGATAGAATTATTCTTGCGCCAGCTGTAATTCAAATTGCGGATAGTAAAATACCTGGACAAATTGGTAAATTGATGGAATTATCAATAATCAAAGAAACATTAAGAGGAAAAGTAAAAGAAAACTATCCTGGTTTAAAGAGGGTAGAAAATGAAATCCGAATTGCTAAAAGTATTTTGTTTGAAAACATTACTACTTTAAGAAGAGAGTTTGTTAAAGAACAGAGGCAAGTTCTTAAAAAATTAGGTAAATTTAACAGTAAATTAAAATTATTGCCTAGCAAAGAGCAAAAACTCCTTAAGTTTGAGAAGAGTTATGAAATGTCAGAAGCAAATTTCACAAACCTAAAACAAAAAAGTTATGAAGCTGGTATTGCTATTGAAGCCAATGTTTCTGATGTAAAAGTGATAGACTCTGCGATGGATTTAGGGCAAGGTCCATATTACCCTCAAACTCAATATAATTACATTTTAGCTTTAATGCTGGGTATTGTTTTACCGCTGTTTTATATCATTGCAAGAGAGATTTTAGATAATAAAATACATACTGTAGAAGAAATAGAAAAGAATTATGCAATACCCGTTTTAGGTGTTATTGGAAGAAATCAAGGAAAAAATAATTTAGCAGTTTTTGAAAGACCAAAATCTTCCGTTTCGGAATCTTTTAGAGCAATTAGGTCTAATGTTCAGTTTTTGTTTAAAAATAATAAAAATGATACTAAGGCAAAAACATTATTATTAACATCATCGGTAAGTGGTGAAGGAAAAACGATGATTTCCATTAATATGGCGACTGTTTTTGCTTTAAGTGGAAAGAAAACAGTATTAATCGGATTAGATTTACGGAAACCGAAAATCTATGAAGATTTCGATTTGACAAACGATGTTGGCGTTGTAAATTATTTAATCGGTCAAAAGACTGTTGATGAAATTATTGTACCTACAAAAGTGCCGAATTTAGATCTAATTTTATCAGGACCGATTCCTCCAAATCCATCAGAGCTAATTTTAAATGAAAGTACAGAAGAGTTAATTACTCAATTAAAAGAAAAATATGATTATATAATTATTGACACACCTCCTGTTGGTTTGGTTTCTGATGCGTTAGAATTGTTTAAATATGCAGATGCAATTATTTATGCAATTCGTCAAAACTATTCTGAAAGAGGGATGATGAAAATGATTGATGATAAATATAGAAATAAAGAAGTAACCAATATTAGTTATATATTAAATGACTTCTCGGTTAATAGCAAGTATGGTTACGGTTATGGCTACGGTTATGGCTACGGATATGGCTACGGATATGGTAAATATAGTTATGGGTATCATGAAAATGATGAGCCAGAAAAATGGTATTCTAAAATTGTCAATTTAGTGAAACCAAAGAAATAATGCTATCTGCTCGACAAAAAAATACTAAAAGAATAGTTGATATTTTTATATCATTAATTGGGATTATAATATTTATAATCCCAATTTTTATTTTAGTATTAATTTCTACTTTTTATTTAAGAGAATTTGGAGTTTTTACTCAAAAAAGAGTAGGTAAAAATGCTAAACTATTTACAATCTATAAAATTAAATCAATGAAGAAGGGAGTTGAACCTGAAATATCTAATTTTGGGAAACTTATTAGAAAACTAAAGTTAGACGAGCTTCCTCAGTTGTTTAATGTGTTTTTTGGAAAGATGAGTATTATTGGTCCAAGACCAGATATTGTAGGGTATGCAGATAAATTAAAAGAAGCGGATAGAGTTATTCTTTCAGTAAAACCAGGTATAACTTCTGAAGCTACCTTATTATTTTCTAATGAAGAAGAATTGTTAAAACAGCAGAGTAATCCTTTAAAATATAATGATGAAGTTATTTGGCCTCAAAAAGTAGCTTTGAACAGAAAATATGTAGAAAATTATAGTTTTAAAAACGATTTAAAAATTATTCTTAAAACTTTACAAGTATTTATATAAATACTTTTCCGTTGATATAAACTCCTCCGATTACGTGATTTCCAAAATTATATGGAATAAATCCATAACTTGGGATTTCTTTTGTAATGATAAAATTTGCCTTTTTACCTTTGGTTATACTACCCACTTCGTTAGATAAATTCATTGCATACGCACCATTTATAGTCGCCGCATTAATAGCTTCTTCTGGTTTCATTTTCATTTTTATACAGGCAGTTGCTACCACAAAATTCATATTCCCAGACGGAGTTGACCCTGGGTTAAAATCAGTTGCTAATGCTAGTGGCAAACCAGCATCAATCATTTTTCTTGCAGGTGTATATGGGATGCTTAAAAAGTATGAGCAAGATGGTAAAGCAACAGGCATTGTGTATGTATTTTGTAATATATTTATATCAGTATCATTCATAATTTCTAAATGATCTACAGACAACGCATTGTGTTTCACTCCCATTTGCACTCCGCCAATTGTAGTAAATTGATTGACATGGATTTTCGGAGTTAATCCATATTTTTTTCCTGCGGATAAAATTTTATTTGTATCTGCTACAGAAAAATATCCAGTTTCACAGAAAATATCTATAAAATCTGCTAATTTTTCTTCGGATATTTTAGGAAGCATTTTATCAATAATTAAATTGACATATCCCTCTTTGTTATTTTTATATTCTTGTGGAACTGCGTGTGCACCTAAAAAAGTTGCTTTGATAGGAATGTTATAATTTTTTTTCAGTTTTTTAATAACCCGTAGCATTTTTAATTCAGCATCAACAGTCAATCCGTAGCCAGATTTTATCTCGACAGCCCCAGTTCCTAAAGAGATAACTTCTTCTAATCTTTTGGCAGACTGTTTGTACAAATCTTCTTCAGAAGTTTGTTGCAATTTTTTAGCAGAATTTAAAATCCCACCTCCATTATTAGCAATTTCCTCGTAAGACAGCCCGTTGATTCTATCTACAAATTCTTGTTCTCTATTGCCAGCATACACAATATGTGTATGAGAATCACACCAAGTTGGTAAAATCATTTTACCAATAACATTTATCGTTTTATCTGCAGTAATTTTAGAAACATCATCCATCAAGCCAAAATCAATAATTTTGTCATTAGAAATTAATAAAAACGCATTTTTTATGGTGGGTAAAATGCTCATTTCTTTGCCAGAAACTTTTTTTACTGATGTATCTCTAACTTGAATTAATTCTTTTATATTGATGAATAATGTTGTCATACTAATATTCTATTTTATCGTCTTTTTGAGACCATTTCTGAAACGGTTCTAAAGCAACCTCTCGCCCTACTTGTTCAAACGGAATACTTCTTTTCTCGTATGGTAACGGAATTTCTTTATAAATAAAAGCATCATCAAAACCGATGGCAGCAGCATCTTCTTGGTTGCTTCCATAGAAAACTTTATCAGGTCTTGCCCAATAAATAGCTCCTAGACACATCGGGCAAGGTTCGCAAGATGTATAAATAATACAACCATCTAATTGAAAAGAACCAATGTTTTTACACGCATCTCTAATTGCAGTTACTTCTGCATGTGCAGTAGGATCGTTTGTAGAAGTTACCTTATTATTTCCTCTTCCAATAATTTTTCCGTCTTTTACAACAACACACCCAAAAGGGCCACCTTCATTATTACGCATTCCTTTTAAAGCAGCTTTTACTGCTTCACTCATAAATTCTTCGTGATTTGTCATTCTAATTTTTTATAGATTGCAAATTTAGGGATTCTATTATAAATAGATTCTGATAAAACACAAAAAAGCCGAAGTTTACACTTTGGCTTTCATTTAATCTATGAATAATTGTCAATTTATTTTGGGGGACAAACTAAAACTATTGAAGATCTAATTTATAATTATTTTTTTAGATTTATTTTTTTGACCACTATTAATTTTAATAAAATAAATACCCGAGCTTAATGAGTTTGTGTTTATAAAATTATTAGATACATTTATATTTAATTTTTTAGAAACTAAAACTCTACCTTGAATATCATATAAAAAAACTTTTGTTGGTGTATCTAAGTTACCTTCTATTTGAATTTGTTTATTTTTAGTATCTGAAAAGATGTTAATATTCTCAAAGCCAAATTCTTCGGCAGATAATGTTTCTGGTTCTATATAAATAGTATAATCTTCTGACTGCCCTTCTCTTGGGCTAAAACAAGCAGAATCAATGACACCATTTGGATTCCAATTACTTCGAATATCAGCTATCAAACGAATACGAACATAACTATTATAAGGAACAGTATTTGGATATACAATAGGAATCTGTACAGAACTGGCAGGATCTAAATTATCTTCTAAATACTGCTGTTCATTTTCATCATCAAAATCGCCATCGTTATTCCAGTCAATCCAAACTCCAAGTTGATGAAGAAAACTTGAGGGCGCGTTTTCAGGAAAATCAACAGTAACAGAACTACTAGATGAGTCATTGATTGTAAAAAATGAATTGCAATTGTTACTATCATCAATGTTATAGTCTGTAAAATTATTAATAATACCGTCACCATAACTAGATTGAGAAACTATATTTCTACCATTTATTGCTACTTTTACAATACCAACTTGCCCACTTGGATTTGTAGGTTGACCAGGAACGCAAATAGCTGTAATTGGTGCTACAAAACTTCCGTCTGGAGAATGTTTTGCTAAAGAATTTGCAATATTTGAGCCTTCAAATATTACTCTAACTCTTGCTTTTTGTCCGGGTGATAATAATTCTGGAGTAGGTAAATAGCTCATTAAATTATGTGAGGTTAAATTATCTATCCAAGGTTGACCTGTACAAAAATTGATAGTATTTCCGCCAGTTAGAGATTCATTGTCAGAGCGATAAGGAACTGTGTCAGCAACAAAATCATTATTTGTATCTGTTGGGCATTGAGTTGCAACACCAGTTAACCAATCTAATCCATCACCTTCGTGAGGATGCAATAAATTTAAGTAATGACCAGTTTCATGTGCAAAAACTGTTGATGCTGGAATTACAATTTCACTAGTAAGCATGCTTACACCATTTCCTTCAAAGTCATTATATAAAATACCTGTTCCCCGTAAACCAGAATTTCCACTATCATATTTATGAACAAGATAGATATTCATATATTCTCTACCGTGCCAACCCATTGCAATCATATCAGTCTGAGTCATACCGTCGTTTAAAAAAGCTTTGATTCCATGATCTACATAATCTTGATTCCCAGAAAGATCATGTCTTATAATTCCGTTAATAGAATTACATTGAGGGTCACGTTTTGCCATAACAAAATCAATATTAAAATCTTCAGGGTTTAATGAATTTCTACCTCTGTAGTAATCTGTTAACCTATTTAAAGCTAGATTAATTTCAGCATCAGAAATATTTGAACCTGTACCTACTGGTTCTCCAATATGCAATACATGAAAAACAACGGGAATTTGAATAATATCCTCAGTCCTTTTGCTTAGTTGGTTTTGTTTGATTTTTTCTTGTAATTGATTTTCAAATAATTGAGCCTGCTTTGCAAATGCAGGGTTTTTCATTTGTTCTGTTCTTGTTTGATCAAAACCACAAAAATTTGTTGAAGTTTGGGAGAATACTACACTTGTCATCAAGAGACAGATAGTAAGTATCACGTAATTTTTTTTCATTTTATGATTTTTTAAAGTTTAAATTCCATCGTAAAGAAACATTACAAATTGAATGCTTTTAAAAATTTGTTACGAAAGGGGGTTTTTTGTTCTGAAAATGTGCCGTCCTAAAATAGCGTTACAGAATTAATCTTTGAAAGGTAGTGAT
>CAZZNK010000059.1:0-15077 GCA_964655585.1 uncultured Flavobacteriaceae bacterium | reverse complement strand
TATAATCTCCTCTACTTGAACCACTTTTGCCTACAATTGCTTTGGTAAAATAATCATAGGTTCCAGAGGCAACTCCAGGACCGAATAAATGAATTTCTTCATTTGGCCATTCTGGGCGAATTTGATTCCACTTCATAATTTTTCCTTGTGCAGCAGGTTCCCAAATTTTCTTCAATTCTTCTATGGTAAAACTATCTACCCAATCGTTTTTTGGATTTATCAAAACAGCCAAACCATCGTACGCAACTTCTAATTCTACATAAGTAATGTTGTTGTCTGCACACGCTTTTTTTTCTTTATTTTTTATAGGACGTGATGCATCAGATAGATCGGTTTCTCCTCTTGAGAATTTTTTAAAACCTCCACCTGTTCCAGAAACTCCAATCGTTACTTTTACTTTTGGTTCTACACTTCTAAATTCTTCTGCCACGGCTTCTGTAACAGGAAATACCGTACTAGAACCATCTACTTTAATAGTTCCTGATAATTTTGCATTATCATTTGATACTTTTTTTTCTTTTTTGTTTCCACAAGACACTATCAGTAATGCCAAGGCTAAAATAATTGATACTTTTTTCATTTGTTTATTATTAGTTTATTTTGATACAAATAACCGAAGCACTTGTTAAGTTGGTGTTAACTGAAAATGAACAAAACGCTACAAAAAGGTTGTCTTAATGTTAAGAGACTTGAAGTTTTTTGCAAAAAAAAAGAACAGTATCTTGTAAACACTGTTCTTCTTTTAAACTAAATAGAATTATCTTATTAGAAATCTATCTGAAATCGCATTTGAAACGCATTAAACATTCCCTTTCCTGTAAACTGCGTATTGTTTTCTATATTAGAAATTACATAATTTGCCATAATTCTAGTTGCTGGGTTTAAATACCAATTTAAACCTGCAGTAATGTTACTCATTTTGTCATTACCCATTCCGTCTATTTGAGAATAACGAAGTGCGATTTGTAAAGCACCCATACCTTCTTTTCCAAAATTATGTTTTGGTTTTATTCTTGAAAACCCAACCAAAGAGTTTTTATATTTTTTCTTTTCTCCAGTTAACAAATAACTTACTTGAGTATAAAAAGTATTGAAAGTTTCATTTTTAATACTCGAATTTACTTTTGCAATAGCATATTCTGTTTGAAACCCGAAAGAACCCATATTATATGCCGCTTCAAAATTGGTCATACCGATATTTTTTACATCAACTACACTTGTTTTTATATATTTTTCTGATATATGAACTTCTGGTCTTACAGAATACCCGAATTTTTTATCCTCTTGTGGTTTTACATATCTATATGAAACTCCTAAATGTAATAAGGAGTTATCGTTTTTAATTGCTGTACCCGCAATTCTTGTTGTTAAAGAATAATCTCCATTAGCGGTTGAATTAGATGAAGTTGCTTTATTAGCTCCTCTTAAAAGAGCAATTTGCCAAGACATTCTTTTACTTGCTACTTCATCAAAAAACATTATCCCAGAATTTCTTTCAGGAAGCATGCTGTTATGAAGAGATCTTTCCATAAAAACCATATACTTACTGCTAGTAAATGCTTCTAAACTGTATGGCTGTGAAAAATGACCAACTCTTACATTTCCTACAACGGGCAGTTTTTTAATTGTAATATAAGCATCTTTTAATGTTGTTTTTCCACCTGTAAAGTCTAATTGTAATTTAAAATCGATGTTACTATACAAAGTACCCGAAGTAAAAAAACGTGCCCTTCTAAATTCATCTCCGTTTTTAGATTTTAGCGTATACCTATTAGAAGTTGCTTTATCATTTAAAGAGAAGAAACCCATGTCATACATAATTCTTCCTCCTATTTTTAATTTAAATTGCTTGTCTTTGCTTTCAATTTTAAGTCCATTTGCCCATTTAATAGTAAAGGCATCTTTGTTTTTTTGAGCAAATGTTGTGCTCATTATTAATACTAGTAATAAAAATAATTTTGTGGTTAATTTGTGAATCATCATTTATAAGATTTAGTTTATGTTAGCACAAATAACCAATTATCTTGTTAGTTTCATGTTTCCTAAATATTAAGTTAATATTATGATTTGCTAAAATCAATAGAGAAACCAGTATTATAATCATCATATTTTTTATATATTTACTACTTAATTTTTTAACTTTAAATAAAAAACTATGGCAATAATGAAAGTAATTGAAGTGTTAGCAAATTCTGACAAGAGTTGGGAGGATGCTACAAAAAAAGCAGTAAAACACGCAGCTAAATCTGTAAAAAACATTAAATCTGCATTTGTACAATCGCAAAGTGTGGTTGTAAATGATGATGAGGTTGCAGAGTTTAGAGTAAACTTAAAAATTACGTTTGAAGTAAGGTAATTCATATCAACTAACTATTATAAATGCGGTTTGGAGTTTTCCAAACTGCATTTTTTTTATTCTGTATCTTTGAAAGATGAAAAAAAGTATTCTTATTTTTTTTATAGCTTTATTTTTAAGTTGTAATGGTCAAAAACAGCAAAAAATGCCACAACATAAATTTACAAATGATTTAAGTAAAGAAACCAGCCCTTATTTATTACAACACGCCCACAACCCTGTAAATTGGCATGCTTGGAATGATGAAACATTGGCATTGGCAAAAAAAGAAAATAAGTTAATTTTAATTTCTATCGGTTATGCCGCTTGCCATTGGTGCCATGTTATGGAGCACGAAAGTTTTGAAAATGAAGAAGTTGCCAAAATAATGAACACCCATTTTATCAATATAAAAATTGATAGAGAAGAGCGTCCAGATATTGATCAAGTGTATATGAATGCTGTTCAGTTAATGACAGGTAGAGGTGGTTGGCCACTAAATACAATTGCGCTACCAGACGGAAGACCTGTTTGGGGAGGTACTTATTTTAGAAAAGAGGATTGGATAAAATCTCTTACACAAATTGCAGATTTGTATCAAAAAAATCCTGAAAAATTAAGAGAATATGCAGAAAAATTAACTGAAGGTGTACAGCAATCTGGCTTGGTTATTTTAAACAAAGAAAAAGAACAATTCAACACTAAATACCTCAAAAAATGTGTAGATAATTGGGATAATTATTTTGATGAGAATTTGGGAGGAATGAATAGAGCTCCGAAATTTCCGATGCCAAATAACTATCATTTTTTATTACGATATGCCCATCAAACAAAAAATAAAGATCTACAAAAATATGTAAATACCACGCTTACCAAAATGGCGCACGGAGGTATTTTTGATCAAGTTGGCGGAGGTTTTGCTCGTTATTCGGTCGATAAAAAATGGCATATTCCACATTTTGAAAAGATGTTATATGATAACGGACAATTAGTAAGTCTCTATGCTGATGCTTATTTAGCCAATAAAAACGAACTTTATAAAGAAACTGTTTATAGAACTTTAGCGTTTGTTGAAAGAGAATTGATGCACAAAAATGGGGGGTTTTATTCTTCTTTAGATGCAGATAGTTTAGATGAGAAAAACAAATTAGAAGAAGGTGCTTTTTATGTATGGAAAAAGGAGGAATTGCAAAAATTAATTGTAGATTTTGACTTGTTTGCAGCTTATTACAATATCAATTCCTACGGATTGTGGGAACACGGAAATTACAATTTAATTAGAACTTCTTCGGATGGTGAGTTTGCAAAAAAGCATCGAATTTCAATCAAAAATCTGAAAGAAAAGGTTACAGATTGGCAAAACATCCTTTTAAAAGAAAGAGAAAAAAAATCGAGACCTCGTTTAGATGACAAAATCTTAACCTCATGGAACGCGCTAATGTTAAAAGGGTACATAGATGCGTATCGTGTTTTTAAAGAACAACATTTTTTAGATATCGCAATGAAAAACGCTTCTTTTTTAGAACATAAATTGCTACATGAAGACGGAAGTTTGTTGCATAATTTTAAAAATGAAAAAGCTACCATTAATGGGTATTTAGAAGATTACGCTACATTAATTGACGCATATATTGCTTTATACGAAGTTACTTTTAACCAAAAATGGTTGCAACTTTCTAAACAATTAACCGATTATACATTCGATCATTTTTTTGATACTAACTCTAAAATGTTCTTTTTTACTTCAGATAAAGACACGCAACTTATCAGTAGAAAAATGGAAACGGAAGACAATGTAATACCGGCATCTAACTCTATCATGGCAAAAATTTTATTTAAGTTAAGTCACCTTTATAGCAATGCCTATTATTTAAAAACCAGCAAGCAAATGCTACATAATATGAAAGGAATGGACAAATACGCATCGGCATATTCTAATTGGTTAGACTTGTATTTAAATTTTACAGATAATTATTACGAAGTTGCTATTTCTGGTGATAACGCATTGCAAAAAGCATCAGAAATTAATCAAGAATACATTCCGAACAAACTACTTTGCGGGAGTAAAAGAGCAAGTAATTTACCGCTATTAGAAAACAGATTTTCAAAAGGAAATACTCTTATTTATATCTGTGTAAATAATGCCTGTAAATTTCCAACAGATAATTCTAAAACAGCGATTCATCAACTAAAAAATGATTAAAATGATATATTTTCAATTATTTTTTATCGGCTTAGTAGCAAGTATTCATTTATACATTTTTTATATAGAAATGTTTCTTTGGAACAAACCAAAAGGTATTAAAACCTTTGGATTAAAAACCCAACAGTTTGCTGATGATACTAAAGTTATGGGAAAAAATCAAGGTTTATACAATGGTTTTCTAGCTGCAGGATTAATTTGGTCTATCCTATCAGAAAAAGCCGATGTTGCTATTTTCTTTTTATTGTGCGTATTTATTGCTGGTATTTACGGGGCATATTCTACCAAAAAAATTAGAATTCTATATATTCAATCTATTCCTGCTTTGTTAGGTTTGATTGCTTTTCTTTTTTAATACAAAAGTTTGCTGTTTTCAATTTCTATCTCATTTAGAACTCTTATTTTTGCGTTCTAAATTAGAATTATATGAATGAGTATATTGAAAAAATAAAAGAATTACTGATAGATTTTGCACCAAAAATTATTACAGCTTTAATTATTTTAATTGTTGGTTTATTAGTAATTAACTTAATTGTTAGAGCTTCTAGAAAACTAATGGAAAAACGTGGTGTTGATGATACATTGCAAAAATTTTTAGGTAACTTAATCGACTGGGTTTTAAAAATACTACTATTTGTTACCGTAATTGCTAAACTAGGAGTGGCAACCACTTCTTTTGCAGCTATTATTGGTGCGGCAGGTTTAGCTATTGGGTTGGCTTTACAAGGATCTCTATCTAATTTTGCTGGTGGAACTTTAATTATGATTTTTAAACCTTTTAAAGTTGGAGATTTAATTAAAGCACAGGGAGAATTAGGGGTTGTAAAAGAAATTCAGATTTTTACCACACAAATTATTACCCCGGGTAATAAATTAGCTATTATTCCTAACGGAGCACTCTCTAATGGTAATATTGTAAACTATACTAGCGAAGGTGTTTTGCGTGTAGATTTAACAATTGGGGTTTCATATGACGCTAATATTAAAGAAGTAAAAAAGGTATTATTAAAAGTATTAACTGATAACCCGAAGGTTTTAAAAGATCCTAGACCAACTATAAATGTGTCTGAATTGGCAGATAGTTCTGTAAATTTTGCTGTAAGACCTTGGGCAACTGTTGCAGATTATTGGGATGTATATTTTGAAACATTAGAAAATGCTAAAGAAGCGCTAGATGCAGCAGGAATTGAAATTCCTTATCCACATCAGGTAGAGATAAGAAAAAATAGTTAATATTTTTGTTGTTTTTTTTAATTTGGTATATTTTTTGATATATTACAAAACAAATATAAAAACCTAATATTAAATATTATGAAAAACTTATTTTTCTTTATCCTTATTTTAATTTCATGTAATTTCAGCACGGTTTATTCTCAATCAATAAGTACTTCTGGAGGTAGTTTACATTTTGTAAAATCTGGTTCTACGGATGTTTCAGATGAAATGAAAAAAATTAATCATAAAAAGTATTTAACTACAACCTATATTGAAGCTACAGTAAACACTTATAATAATAAAGCATTTCTAAGATATAATATTTTTTTAGATGAAATGGAGTTTGTAAAGGATAATCAAATTTATTTTTTACATAAAGAACCTAAAATGACTATTTCGTTTAAGTCTTTAAATAAAAAATATGTAACGTTTAAAGAAAGTGAGAAACTTGGATTTTATGTTGAAGAAAACTTAGGAGTATCTAAATTACTTAGTAAAGAAGTGGTAGTATTTAAAGAAGCTAAAAAGGCTCAAACCAGTTATGGTTCAGACTCTTCTGCTGATTATAAAAAAAAGAAAGATATTTACTTTTTTAGTTTTGATGGTGTTAATGTGATTAAAGTTCCGAGAAAGAAAAAAAAATTTTATACTCTTTTTGGAGAAAATTCTTCTAAAATTAAAAAGTTTATAAAAAAAGAGAGACTAAAGATTAAAAAGAAAAAGGATTTAAAGAAAATTATAAATTACTACAATACTCTTTAACGTTTCTTTTGTGGCACTGCTACAAAATCTTTTAAATAAAAGGGTTCAAAATAAGCGACATCTTCGATGTCGTTTTTTTTGTACTTCTCGTAAGATAATTGTGCCATTTCTTTTGATGAAGGGTATTTATCTTCTACAAAAACAGCATTTTTATGTGCAATTATTTCCTTGCATTTCTGAGAACCATCTCCTAAAAAATAAACTTTTCCTTGTTCTAAATAGGCTAAATAAGTAGTTCTATCAACTATATCTGCTTGGGTTTTTCTTATTTGCTGGTAATTTGAATCGTACACTGCTGCATATACTTCCATTCTACGAGCATCAATCATGGGTATAATTACACCTTTATCAATAGAAATTGAATGTGCTAAAGAGGTTAATGTTTCTAAGGATATTAAAGGCTTATCAAAAGCAAAACATAAGCCTTTTGCTGCAGAAACACCAATACGCAAACCTGTATAAGAACCAGGACCTTTACTTACAGCAACTGCATCTATTTGTTGACTTGTTAATTTTGTTTCATTCAAAATATCAACAATAAAAGGATGCAATACCTCTGCGTGAGAATAATTACCGTTATTTAGCTCTTTAATAGCTAAGATTTTACCATTTTTAGCTAAACTTATAGAGCAATTTTTGGTGGCAGTTTCTATATTTAAAATGATGGACAACCTTATTTTTTTTAGCAAAGATACTTTTCTTTTTATAATCTTTTAATCTATTGCGGTTATTTTTTAATAAATTGATTTTCAACTAGTTAATTTGTTCTAAAGTTACTGAAACCTATAAAGAAAAGAGAGCCAAAATCAAAATTATAGTTATGTAATTCCGTAATGATTGTTTAGGACGGTACAGTAATAATTTAGTTAAATATTAAAAGCTTCTTTTACTTTAGCTACATAATCTAATTTTTCCCAAGTAAACAATTCTACTTCTATTGTTTTTGTGATACCATTCGGTTGAGAAAATGTTTTAGAAACTATTTCGTTTTTACGCCCCATGTGTCCGTAAGCTGCAGTTTCACTATACATTGGTGTACGTAGTTTTAATCGACTTTCTATAAAATAAGGACGCATATCAAACAGTTTTTCTATTTTTTTACTGATTTCTCCATCCGTTAAATTTACAGTTGCTGTTCCGTAGGTTTCTACGTTAATACTTGTAGGTTTTGCAACACCAATAGCATAAGAAACTTGTACTAAAACTTCTTTACACAAACCTGCAGCAACTAAGTTTTTTGCGATATGACGTGTGGCATATGCAGCACTTCTATCTACTTTACTTGGGTCTTTCCCAGAAAAAGCACCACCACCGTGTGCACCTTTTCCCCCATAAGTATCTACAATAATTTTACGTCCTGTTAAACCAGTATCTCCATGAGGACCCCCAATAACAAAAGTTCCTGTTGGGTTGATATGATAGGTGATGCTATCATCAAACAAGGTTTGTATGTTTATAGGTAATTTAGCAATCACTCTTGGAATTAATATTGAAACGATATCATATTTTATTTTTGCTAACATCACTTCATCGCTGCTGTCAAAATCATCATGTTGTGTAGAAACTACAATGGCATCAATTCTTTGCGGAACATTATCATCAGAATACTCAATAGTCACTTGGCTTTTTGCATCTGGACGTAAATAAGTAATGTCTTTATTTTCTCGTCTTAATAAAGCTAATTCTATTAATAATCGATGCGATAAATCTAATGCCAAAGGCATATAGTTCTCAGTTTCATCCGTAGCGTACCCAAACATCATTCCTTGATCTCCAGCACCTTGTTCTTCTTTATTCGCTCTTTCTACACCTTGATTAATATCTTTAGATTGCTCGTGAATTGCAGAAAAAACACCACAAGAGTTTCCGTCAAACATATATTCGCTTTTTGTGTATCCAATTTTATTGATAACATCTCTTGCTATTTTCTGAACATCTAAATAGGTAGTTGATTTTACTTCACCGGCAAGCACAACTTGTCCTGTGGTTACTAAAGTTTCACAAGCGACTTTAGATTGTGCGTCGAATGCTAAAAAGTTATCGATAAGTGCATCAGAAATTTGATCTGCAACTTTATCTGGGTGCCCTTCTGAAACAGATTCAGAGGTAAATAAATATGACATAATTCTTTTTTTAAGTGATTTGAGAAAGATGTTGTTTGCAACAGTACTAAAGGAGTAGATAATTACTGCTTTAGCATTTTTTGTTTAGAACAGAAGTTCAAAGAGGTTGCAATCAGTCAAATTATTCCTCAATATAATTACGGCAAAAGTACAGCTAAAATTGAAATTAAAAAATAAATGAATAAAAATTTGGATATTAATTTTTTATAATTGAATATTTGCACTCATAAAGTTCAATAATTTATTGAAATGTTATCAAGAAAGGTGGAGGGATAGACCCGTTGAAACCTTAGCAACCCTTAGATTTACTAAGAAGGTGCTAAATTCTACTAAAACATCGATTCATTTATCGATATTTAGATAGATAACGAGAAGAAATTACACTCTGTAATTTTTCGTGATTTTTCTTATAATATTTTTCTATTAAATACATCGTTTACGATGCATTTTGACTTTTGATTAAATTCAAAAACTAGAAAAATGAGTACACAAACGTTAGCAACAGAAAGGTTGTTACATTTTATTAAAATTAATGATTTCACTACAGAAAGTGGAATACAATTTACAAACTTACAACTTAGTTACCAGTTGTTTGGTAAAGCGTTGGGTACTGCACCAATTGTTTTAGTAAATCATGCATTAACAGGGAACAGTAATGTGGCTGGGACTAATGGTTGGTGGAGTGATTTAATAGGCGAAAATAAAATTATAAATACAGATGATTTTACCATTTTATCCTTTAATATTCCTGGTAATGGTTTTGATGGATTTGTGATTGAAAATTATAAAGCTTTCATAGCCAAAGATATTGCTAAAATATTTTTAATGGGATTAAAAAAATTAAACATAAAGCAATTATTTGCGCTAATTGGAGGCTCGTTGGGGGGTGGAATAGCTTGGGAAATGACAGTATTGCACCCAAAAATCACCCAACATTTAATTTCTGTGGCAACCGATTGGAAAGCAACTGATTGGTTGATTGCTAACTGCCAAATTCAAGAACAGTTTTTAGTAAATTCATCAAACCCTGTGCACGATGCTCGCATGCATGCTATGTTGTGTTATCGAACTCCAGCATCTTTTAAAGAACGTTTTCAGCGAACAAAAAATAGCGAGTTGGCTATCTTTAATGTAGAGAGTTGGCTATTACACCATGGAGAAAAATTACAAGAACGTTTTCAGTTATCAGCGTATAAGTTGATGAATCAATTATTAAAAACGATAGATGTAACCAATAACGGAATGGAAAGTATTGAGGTTTTAGATAAAATAGAAGCTAATATCCACATTATAGGTGTTAATTCTGACTTATTTTTTACAGCTGAAGAAAACAAAGAAACACATCAAAAATTAGCTATAACAAAATCAAACGTAACCTATAATGAAATTGATTCGGTACATGGTCATGACGCTTTTTTAATAGAATATAAACAATTAGGAAAAATAATTGCACCTATCTTTAATAAAAAAATCAGCAATAAAAAAATGAAAATAGTAAAATTTGGAGGAAAATCGTTGGCCAACGGAGATGGATTAAGAAATGCGATAAAGATAATTACAAACAAGGTAAAAGCAGGAGAGAATATTACTGTAATTGCTTCTGCAAGAGGAAATACAACAGATAGTTTAGAAGCTATTTTAGAGAAAGCAGTTAAGAAAGAATTTTATAAAAAACAATTTGAAGATTTAAAAAAATATCAACTAAAACCAAATAATGAAGTTGATTTTTCTAAGGAATTTTTAAAATTAGAAACCATTTTTGAAGGTGTAAAGTTACTAGGAGATTATAGTCAGAAAATTAAAGATGAAGTATTGGCACAAGGTGAATTATTATCTGTAAAATTGATAGTAAGTTTATTGGAAAAAAAGAATATTAAAGCAAATGCAACTGATGCTAGAAAATTAATTATTACTGACGAAAATTTTGGAAATGCACAGCCAATAACAAACCTTTCTAAAGAAAATGTAATTAATCATTTTAATAAATTTAATAGCGACACAGTAAATATTGTAACAGGGTTTATTGCTTCTAATACCAATAATGAAACTACAACTTTAGGAAGAAATGGAAGTAATTATACGGCTTCATTACTAGCTAATTATTTAGATGTAGATGAGTTGCAAAATTACACACATGTAAATGGTATTTATACGGCAAACCCAGAGTTGGTTGCAGACGCAAAAAAAATTGAGGAATTATCCTATGCTGAAGCTAATGAGTTAGCAAACTTTGGAGCCACTATTTTACACGCCAAAACGATTATTCCTTTATTAGAAAAAAATATCAAACTCCGAATTTTAAATACCTTTAATCCAGAAGATAAAGGCACACTTATTTCATCAAAAACTACTGCAAAAGGTATCAAATCAATCTCTGTTTTAGATAATGTTGCTTTGCTGAATTTTGAAGGTAGAGGTTTGTTAGGAAAAGTTGGTGTAGATGCTAGAATTTTTAGGGTATTGAGTGATAAAAAAATAAGTGTTAGTATTATTTCTCAAGGTTCATCAGAACGTGGAATCGGTTTAATAATTAATAAAGACAAAGCGACTCAAGCTATTTTAGCATTAGAAAAAGAGTTTGAAAATGATTTCTATTCTCAAGATGTAAATCAAATTTCTATAGTAGAGAATGTCGCTGTTATTTCTATTATTGGTCAAGATTTAAGTGAATTTCACTATCCTTATAATTCGTTGATTAAAAATCAGATAGTTCCTTTACTGTTTAATAATACCATTACAGGTAAGAATGTGAGTTTGGTGGTAAAAAAAGATGAATTACATAAAGCAGTGAATGTAATTCACGGACAAATTTTTGGAATTGCAAAAAAAATAAATATTGCAGTTTTTGGAAAAGGATTAGTTGGTGGAACACTAATTAATCAGATTATTGAGAACACAAAATCAGTATTAGAAAGGCGTAAAATACAGTTGAATATTTTTGCGATAGCTAGTTCGTCAAAAGTGGTTTTAAATGAATCGGGGTTTTTAGAAAATTGGGAGCAAGATTTACAAGAAAATGGTATTGAAAACTCTTCTATAATTGCCATTGTAGCATTTGCGAAAAAACATCATTTAGAAAATTTAATAGCTGTTGATAATACTGCTGATGCAGGTTTTATTTCGAATTATATTCCTTTAGTAGAAGCTGGTTTTGATTTAGTTTCATCTAACAAAATTGCCAATACAATTTCGCATTCTTTTTATAAAGAATTAAGAGAAAAATTAGAGGAAAATAAAAAAATGTATCTATATGAAACTAATGTTGGTGCTGGCTTACCTTTAATTGATACTATAAAATTATTACATGAGTCAGGAGAGAATATTACTAAAATTCGTGGTGTTTTTTCTGGATCATTAAGTTATTTGTTTAATAAATTCTCATCAGAGAATATGCCTTTTTCAGAAGTGTTACAAGAGGCAATAAATGAAGGGTTTACAGAGCCAGATCCAAGAGAAGATTTATGTGGAAATGATGTTGCTAGAAAATTATTAATTTTAGCAAGAGAATTAGATTTAGAAAATGAATTTGAAGATATTCAAATAGAAAATTTAATACCTTTAGACTTTAGAGATGTTTCTTCGGAAGATTTTCTTTCTAATTTAGAAAAGTTAAATACACATTTTCAATCTATAAAAGACAATCAAAAACAAGATTATGTGTTGCGTTATATTGGCGAATTATCTGGAGATTTAACGAAGGAAAAAGGAAATTTAAACGTAAAATTAGTTTCAGTTCCTACCAGTTCAACTTTAGGGTCTTTAAAAAGTTCTGATGTGATTTTTGAAATTTTTACAGAATCGTACGGAGAGCAACCTATCGTAATTCAAGGAGCAGGAGCAGGAGCAAAAGTAACGGCACGAGGTGTTTTTGGAGATGTTTTGAGATTAGCAAAGAGCAATAATTAAATAGAATAATAAATATTAGGTCGAGTAGAATTTAGCCCTCTAAAAATAAACAAATGAATAATAAATTTGAAACCAAAGCCATAAGAATACAATCAGAACGTTCGCAATTTTCAGAGCACTCTACACCATTATATCTAACCTCAAGTTTTGTTTTTGATGATGCAGAAGATATGAGAGCATCCTTTGCAGAAGAAAAAGAGAAAAATTTATATAGCCGCTTTTCAAATCCAAATACTACAGAGTTTACAGATAAACTTGTAGCAATGGAAGGTGCAGAAGCTGGGTATGCTTTTGCAACAGGGATGGCAGCAATTTTCTCTACATTCGGAGCCTTATTAAGCGCAGGTGATCATGTGGTTTCTTGTCGTTCTGTTTTTGGCTCAACACATACACTATTTACCAAATATTTACCAAAGTGGAATATCGAAACTAGTTATTTTAAAATAAATGAGGTCGCTAAAATAGAAAGCCTCATCAAACCAAATACGAAGATTTTGTATGCCGAAACACCCACAAATCCTGCAGTAGATATTCTCGATTTAGAAATGCTCGGTAAAATTGCCAAAAAACACAATTTATTATTAGTTATTGATAACTGTTTTGCGACTCCTTACATTCAAAAACCAATTAAATTTGGTGCAGATATTGTAGTACATTCAGCAACAAAATTGATAGATGGTCAAGGGCGAGTTTTAGGAGGAGTAGCAGTTGGTAAAACTGATTTAATACGAGAAATCTATTTATTTTCAAGAAATACAGGACCCGCAATGTCACCATTCAATGCGTGGGTATTGTCTAAAAGTTTAGAGACCTTATCTGTAAGAGTGGAAAAACATTGTAAAAACGCTAAAAAAGTGGCAAAATTTTTAGAAAAATATCCGAAGGTAAGCTTGGTGAAATATCCGTTTTTAAAATCGCATCCACAGTATGAAATTGCAAAAAAACAAATGAAATTAGGCGGAAATATCATCGCTTTTGAGGTAAAAGGCGGAATTGATGCAGGAAGAATTTTTTTAAACAATATAAAAATGTGCTCTTTATCGGCAAATTTAGGAGACACAAGAACTATTGTAACACACCCTGCAAGTACAACACATAGTAAATTAAGTGTAGAAGATAGATTAGAAGTAGGAATTACTGATGGATTAATTAGAATTTCTATAGGATTAGAACATATAAAAGACATTATTAAAGATTTAAAACAAGCATTAGATTAGTTGTCAGTTTAAATTTTTGTAAAAAACTTTGCGCACTTTGCGGTTAAATAAAAAATAAAATGAGTAGAATACATCAAGAAATGCAAAAAAGAATCCTTGTGCTCGATGGAGCAATGGGAACCATGTTGCAGCAATATAAATTTACTGAAGAAGATTTTAGGGGAAAACGCTTCAAAGATTTCCCTGTATTGTTAAAAGGAAATAACGATTTATTATCTATAACGCAACCACAAGCCATTGCAGAAATACACCGAAAGTACTTTGCTGCAGGAGCAGATTTGGTAGAAACGAATACTTTTTCGAGTACAACCATTGCTATGGCAGATTATCAAATGGAACATTTGGTGTATGAATTAAATTACGAATCGGCAAAAATAGCCAAACAAGTAGCCGATGAGTTTACCAAAAAAGAGCCTCAAAAACCTCGTTTTGTAATTGGTACTTTAGGTCCCACAAACCGAACAGCAAGTATGTCTCCAGATGTAAATGACCCTGGTTATAGAGCTGTTACTTTTGATGAGTTACGCATTGCATACAAACAACAAGCAGAAGCTTTGATTGACGGAGGAGTAGATGTACTAATGGTAGAAACTGTATTTGACACATTAAATGCCAAAGCAGGTTTGTTTGCTATTGAAGAAATAAAGGCAGAACGAAATATTGATATTCCTATTATGTTGAGCGGCACAATTACGGATGCAAGTGGCAGAACATTATCAGGGCAAACAGCAGAAGCTTTTTTAATATCAACTTCGCATATTCCGTTGTTATCTATCGGATTTAATTGTGCTTTAGGAGCCAATTTATTGCAACCACATTTAGAGGCTATTGCTTCAAAAACAGAATTTGCAATTTCTGCGCATCCAAACGCTGGTTTGCCAAATGCTTTTGGAGAATATGATGAAACACCAGAAGAAATGGCTGATCAAATAGAAGAATATTTAAAAAAGAATTTGGTCAATATTATTGGAGGATGTTGTGGTACAAACCCAAATCATATTAAGGCGATTGCAGAGGTAGCAGCAAGGTATGAGCCTCGTCAATTAGTTAATGCTCGTTAGTTGTTGGAGACGGATTTAAATTAAAGAATAAAATGAATAAACAAAGAAAAAATCTTCACCTCTCAGGTCTAGAACCGCTAATTGTTGATGAAAATTCAAATTTCATCAATGTTGGTGAGCGTACCAATGTAGCAGGTTCTCGTAAATTTTTGCGCCTTATAAAAGAAGAGGAGTTTGATGAAGCATTGGCTATTGCACGTCATCAAGTAGATAACGGAGCGCAAATTATCGACATCAATATGGATGATGGTTTGA
>CAZZNK010000058.1:0-15215 GCA_964655585.1 uncultured Flavobacteriaceae bacterium | reverse complement strand
GTAATTCCATGAATAAATAATGTTTAGTGTAACACTATATTAGGACGAGACAATATAAAAATAAAAAAGCTCGAGAAATTTCTCGAGCTTTTTTTTATTAAATAAATATTTTCCCCAAAAAATTTATTAACGCAGCAAATATATATACTTAAAAAGTGTCTTAAATAAAATTGTTATAAAAAGGAAGGATTTGGGACAAATGGGATGAAAAGGAAGCTTAATTTATTAAATTTTGTAATAAAGTTTTAGAAAAATTTCTAGAAACAGGTATTGAATTCTCTATTTTTGAGGATATTAATTGGTAACCTCTTGCATTTCCAGTAATTTTGTGAAAAAAATTAGCATTAACTATATATGATTTATGGCAACGAATAATATTTTTATTTTTAGTTAACTGGCTATCTATATTTTTCATGGTTGTTCTAATTACCGTTTCTTTAATTTGATTATTATTTGAAGCGATAAAAAAACCAACATAATTTCCTTCAGATTTTATATAGACTAAATTATTAATATTTAACTCTAAAAACTCGTCATTATTTTTTGTAGTAATTGTAGTAATTTCCTTTTCTGAAACTACAGGAAGTGTGTAGTGAGAATCATTAATATTTTTCGCTATATTTTCTCTCTTTTTTCGTGATATTGATTCATCAATAAAAACAAAAATAATTATAGGCAAACTACTAACAATAAAGGTATATAAAAATAATTTTTGTAATGTAAGGAATGCTCCTCCAATCTGAACTGCAGAGTTATAATACCAGTTTGCGGTACTAATTGATAAAACAATTGATAGAATAAATAAAATCTCCTTCCAAATAGTCCATTGTTCTGAATTGAAAAATTTCCTAAAAATTACTGGAAAAATAAATAAATAAATAATATTAATGTAGTTATTATACCATAGCCTAAAGTATAATAAAAAAGGTTATTTTTTATTGTTCTCATATTAAAAGGCTCTAGTAAAAATAAAAATATAAAAACAAACAAACCAAAGCCAAAACTAGTAATTAGTTTATATAAAATACGATTGTTAAAATAATATGGTTTCGAAAACCAAGAAAAAAGGGGGGACATGGTTTGTTTTATTAAAATGAATAACGAATGTAAGAAATTATTTTAAAAAAGTTATACCAACCATATCTATATTATCAGATTTTTTATGAAAAGCAGATACATTAGATAGTATAATAATTGCTTTTTTATGTTCTTTTTGAAATCCAATAAAAGACCTATAACCACCAGTAGCACCATTATGCCAAAGTGTGTTGTTTTTAGATAGAATATGCCAACCTAATCCTATTTTTAAATGTTTATTAATTGTAAATGTAGGTTGTTGAGGCAGATTATAAACAGTGCTATCTTCAAAGTTTTTTCTAATAAATTTTTCCATATCTATAATGGTAGATTTTATACCACCAGCACCCACCAAAGCATCTGTAAAAGACCAATTAGAGGTTTCTTTTCCGTTAGTGTCTAATCCTTTTATAAGTTTTTGAGGATCTATATTTTTTAAAAGAGTGCTAGAGTTTCTCATTTGTAAAGGAGTAAAAATTTCTTCTTGTAAGAGTTTTTCATATGATTTTTTAACTTTTTTTGTTAAAATATATCCCAATAAACCAGCGCCAAGGTTAGAATATACACTTTTTGTTCCTGTAGGGTTTTCTAAAACAACATCGTTTTTTAAATAATATTCCAATAATTTTGGTGTATAATTTATATAAGGATCATTTGGAGTTACATTAAATAAAGGAAAAATATTTTTTGGTAACCTAGGTAAACCAGAGGTATGGTTTGCTAATTGTTGCAATGTAATTTCTCCTCCATTTTTTAAAGTAAAATCAAATTGATTTTGTAAAGTTTCTTGTAAAGAAATTTGTTTTTTAGTAATTAATGAAGATAATAAAACACTAGTAAACACCTTTGTAACAGACCCAATTTCAAATACACTATTTTTATTATCAATAACTTGTAGCGTATCGTTTTTTCTAATAACACCTATATAAGTTGTTTTATCTCCATCAATCAAAGCAATAGAAACTTGTGTGTTTTCAGGAAAAATAGCTAAATTTTTATTCAGAATTTTTACAAATTCTTTATTCTCAATTTCTTTTTCTAAGTTACTTTTTGCTTTGGTAGTTTCTTGTGCATAAGCACTTGTTAATGCTAGTGAAAGAATCAATAAAAAAAGAATAGATAGTATTTGTTTCATTGTATTATTTTATAAAAAAACCTATCAAATAGTATAAATGATAGGTTTTAAGGTGTTTTTTAAATTTGGTTTATTCCTTATTTTTCTTCTTATTAGAAGCTTCATTAATTTTATTAGCAGAAACCATACCTGTAATAGTGTCTGTTAGCATATTACTTGCTGAATTTGGGTTGTTGGGTAATAAAATTAAGTTAGAGTTAGAGTTATTACCAATACTTTGTAAGGTATCATAATGTTGGGTTACAATAATTAAAGAAGAAGCTTCTTGACTATTAATACCTGCTTTATTTAAAACAGCCACACTTTCTTCTAATCCTCGTGCAATTTCTCTACGTTGGTCTGCAATTCCTTTTCCTTGTAAACGTTTACTTTCTGCTTCTGCTTTGGCACGTTCTACAATTAAAATACGTTGCGCATCTCCTTCGTGTTGTGCTGCTACTTTTTCTCTTTCTGCAGCGTTAATACGGTTCATTGCAATTTTCACGTTTTCATCTGGGTCGATATCAGTAACCAATGCTTTTACAATGTCATATCCATAATCTAACATTGCTTGTTTTAATTCTCGCTGAATAGCAATTGCTATTTCCTCTTTTTTGATAAAAACATCATCTAAACGCATTTTTGGTACTTCTGCCCTTACAGTATCAAAAATAAATGCAGTAATTTGTTCGTGAGGATTTTGCAGTTTATAAAATGCATTATATACATGATCTCTCTGAATTTGAAACTGAACAGAAATTTTTAAATGTACAAATACATCATCTTTTGTTTTGGTTTCTACAATTACATCTAATTGTTGAATTCTTAAACTTATACGACCTGCAACTTTGTCTATAATCGGAATTTTAAACTGAAAACCAGGACCGTAATCTTTTTTAAATTTACCTAACCGCTCTACAACCGCGATAGTTTGTTGTTTTACAATAAAAAATCCTGTTAAAAGAAGAATGATGACAGGAAGTAAGAATATTAATTTTTCCATTTTTTGTTTGTTTTTAAGTGATAAATATGATGATTGGTAAAGATACTAAAATTAAGAAAATTTTACAGCCGTTCCGTATGCTAAAACTTCAGATGTGGTTTGCATAACCATAGAGGTTGTTAACCGAACATTTACAATGGCATCTGCACCCATTTTTTGCGCATCAGCAACCATTCTTTCCATTGCTTGGTCTCTAGATTGATTTAATAATTTAGAGTATTCGCTAATTTCTCCGCCGATAATATTTTTCAATCCAGCAAAAAAATCTCGCCCTAAATGACGTGCTCTAACCGTGCTTCCTCGTGCAATACCAAGCGCTGTTGTAATTTCTTTATTTGGGATGGTTTCTGTAGTGGTTATAATCATTTTTTGAGTTTTAGTTAGTAAAGAATTACCAATATGACGCAAAAAAGAAAGAAACGTTACAGAAAAAGGTATAAGAAAGTAGTGAGAGAATGAATAAAAGTGATTCCCTTACTACCTTTTTATTATTAATTTTATAAAGAATATATTTCTATTTTTTTTCCCAGATGCAATTAATTCCATCTGAAGTTGAATAGGTAAATGTGGCATTACTTTTATTATATGACAACGTGTATTCTGAGTTATTTCCCCTAACAAAAGTTTTGTCAGATTTTCTTATCCAATAAAATTGTTTTCCGTTTGTAGTTTGAATAATAAAATCTCCTTTTTCTGTTGTATTTCCACTACTTACATTTATTTTTATATTTCCACAACTTGAAATATAATCTCCATCTAACATTTTGGAACTAATTCTAATATCAAATTTACTTAATTCCATTAAAGACTTTGAAAATGAATTGGTTATTAATGGTTTTTTTCCTTTTTTAACTTTAAAAGAGGTTTCTTTTGTATAAACTTCACTTTTTTTAATTTCGTATAATACTTTATTATCTGTTGTGAAATAATCAGTTAAGTCTCCTGTTAAAGATTGTCCATCTCCAAACCATCCAGTTGAGTTTCGTACTTTTATTTTAGTAAACCCTTTTTCAGCAGGGGTGTATGGAAGTACCCATTTTCCTTCATTATTTTTAGTTAAATTGACAGCATAATACAGGTTTTCTTTATTTGTGTTTTCTGCATTTACAATTAAAATGTAACTATCTTTTTTCTTTCCTTCATTTTTTAAAATTGTTTGGTAATTAATTTTTACTTCATTTCTTTTTCCAATTTGTTTTTCGTCTTGACTAAAACTTTTTATTGATAAAAATAAAATAATTATAAGCAGTTTTGTTTTCATAGTATTTGTTTTTCTGTTTTAAGGTTGTTTTTGCTAATAAAAATAAAGTGTCGTTTTAATATACTTTCTTTTTAGTTCTGTAAAGTTCGTGTAAAAAAATAATAAAGTCAAGTACTCTTGTCAAAACCCTACAAAGTTTCAATCGCTTTTTCTATTCTTTTAATTGTTGATTCTTTTCCAATCATACCCATAATATCAAACAAATGAGGTCCTTTCATAGCGCCAACCAAACTTAAACGAAGTGGTTGCATTACTTTTCCGAAGCCAATTTCTTTAATAGTTATCCACTCTTTTACAGTAGTTTCTATAGTTTCTGATGAAAATGTTTCTATAGTTTTTAGAACTGAAATTAATTCTTGCATAATTTCCGATGTTCCTTCTTTCCAATTTTTTCGAGATGCTTTTTCATCATACGCTGATGGATCAATAAAAAAGAAGGATGATAAATCCCAAAAATCTTTTACAAAAACAGCACGTTCTTTTATGAGTGAAACCACTTTGGTTACATATTCTTTGTTATTACGAGGAGTTTTCGACGAAGTAATCTCTTTTTTAGAAACAGATTGCTTCATTTCATTCGCAATGACAGGAGCAAACAATTCCGCCAACTCTTCATCAGATTTTGTTTGCATATATTGTTGATTGAACCAATTGGTTTTGTCTGGACTAAATTTTGCGCCAGATTTACTAACTCTATTCAAATCGAAAACCTGCGTCAATTCATCCAAAGAAAAAATTTCTTGTTCTGTTCCAGGATTCCACCCTAATAACGCTAACATATTTATAAAAGCATCGGCAAAATACCCATCGTCTTTATATCCTCTAGAAACCTCATTAGTTTGTTCATTTGTATAAGCCAGTGGAAATACAGGAAAACCTAATTTATCACCATCACGTTTGCTTAATTTTCCTTTTCCAACAGGTTTTAAAATCAATGGTAAGTGTGCAAATTTTGGAGCTTTCCAACCAAATGCTTTGTATAATAAAATATGTAATGGCATTGATGGTAACCATTCTTCACCACGAATTACATGGCTTATTTCCATTAAATAATCATCTACAATATTTGCTAAATGATAGGTTGGCATTCCGTCAGACTTAAATAAAATTTTATCATCTAAAGTATTGGTGTCTATTTTTATAGTTCCACGGATTTCGTCTTGCATTAATAAGGTTTCGTCTTGTGGTGTTTTAAAACGGATTACATAATTATCGCCATTTTCAATACGTTTTTGCACTTCATCTGAAGATAAAACTAGTGAATTTACCAAACGTCCTTTTGCTCTGTTATGCCAATTATAAATAAAGGTTTTTCCTTTTGCCTCATGATCTTTTCTATGAAAATTTAACTCATCCGAAGTATCAAAAGCAATGTAAGCCCAATTTTTTTCTAGTAAAATATCAGCATATTTTTTGTAGATTTCTTTTCTTTCTGATTGACGATAAGGTCCAAATTTTTCATTTTTTCCAACCCCTTCGTCAAACGGAATGTTACACCAATTTAAGGCATCAATAATATATTTTTCTGCATTGGCAACATAGCGTGTTTGGTCTGTATCTTCTATTCTTAAAACAAAAGTTCCGTTGTGTTTTTTAGCAAATAAATAGTTAAACAAAGCGGTTCTTACTCCGCCAATATGTAAAGGCCCTGTCGGGCTTGGTGCAAATCGTACTCTTACGTTATCCATAGTTTTATTGATAAATAAAGTGCAAAGATACTTTTTATGTTTTTAGAAATAAAAAATTACTTCTCGTATTTCTACGCTATAATTTCTCAGAAATATGTACTTTTATTGATTAATGAGTGCATTTCATCAAATAGAACAAAAACTACAGCAGTTTGGTAAAAAGTATTATACCAACGAGTTGATAAAAGGAGGTATTTTATTTATTTCCTTCGGATTGGTGTACTTGTTTTTTACCTTGTTTATTGAGTATTTTTTATGGTTGCGACCCACAGCAAGAACATTGTTGTTTTGGGTTTTTATTTTGGTTGAAGTTTTTTTATTTATACGCTTTATCTGTTTTCCTATTTTTAAATTAATAGGTTTACAAAAAGGAATTTCGTTTAAAGAATCTTCTAAAATTATTGGCAATCATTTTCCTGAAGTAAAAGATAAGTTACTAAACGTTTTACAGTTAAAGAATAAAACCACACAATCAGATTTATTATTGGCAAGTATTGAGCAAAAGGCAAAAGGGTTAGAACCAATTCCGTTTACCAAAGCGATTGATTTTAAAACAAATTCTAAATATTTAAAATACGCACTCATTCCGCTACTTATTTGGTTATTAAGTTTGTTTACAGGAATAAATTCTGCCTTGACAAAAAGCTTAGAACGTGTTGTGAATCATACAGTTGCGTACCAACCGCCAGCGCCATTTTATTTTTCTTTGTTAAATAAAAACTTACAAATTATTCAAGGAAAACCATTTACAATTCGTTTTAAAACCGTTGGTGAAGTTGTGCCAAAAGAAGCAAAAATTTATTTTGAAGAGCAGCAATATTATTTACAAAATAATGGAAACGAAACATTTTCTTATACATTTTCTGAAATATCAAAGCCGATATCTTTTTATATAGAAGCTAATGGAATTCGATCTCAAAATTACATGGTTTCTGTGATAAGAACACCTACTATTTATCAAATTGTGATGGATTTACAGTATCCAAGGCACGTTAAAAGAAGGGATAAAACCATACAAAATTCAGGAAATGTTGTAGTGCCAGAAGGCACAAAAATTACATGGAGAGTTACAACAAACCAAACAGATAGTGTAGTTTTTATCAATCATCAGAAAAGAAATTATTTTGCAAAAAAAGAAGCAAATAATTTTGTTTTTTCTAAACGGATTAGAAAGCCAATAAATTATCAAATTAGTACTTCTAATATAGATTTAAAAGATTTTGAGTCGCTGTCTTTTTCGGTGGATGTGGTAAGAGATGAGTTTCCACAAATATTAGTACAATCTAATATCGATAGTATTTCTCGTGGAACAGCACAATTTGCAGGTCAAATTTCAGATGATTATGGAATTAAAAAATTAGAGTTGGTGTATTATGATGTTCAAAATCCTAAAAAACAAAATAGAATTAGTTTACCAATAGATTCTAAAAACATACAAACATTTTATTATCAGTTTCCTGATAAATTGAGTTTAAAAGAAGGAGTTAATTACGAGTTATTTTTTCAAGTTTTTGATAATGATGCAGTAAATGGAAATAAAAAAAGTGTAAGTAAGAAGTTTCAGTATCAGCAAAAATCAAAAGAAATTATTGAAGAAGAGTTGTTAAAAGAACAAAAAAACACCATTAATAATTTAGAAAACACCCTCTTAAAACAAAAAAAGCAGCAAAAAAATTTAGAAAAAATACAGCAAAATTTTCAGAAGAAAAAGAACTTGAATTGGAATGATCAAAAGAAAATAAAAAACTACATAAAGCGTCAGCAACAGTACAAACAGATGATGCAACGTCAAACAGATAAGTTGCAAGAAAATTTTGATGAAAAAAAAGAGAAAACCCCTTCTTTACAAGATAAAAAAGAGCAATTAAAAAAGCGAATAGAAGAACTAAAACGAATGAAACGCCAACAAAGACTGTTAGATGAAATTCAGAAAATGGCAAATAAATTAAATAAGGAAGATTTACTTAAAAAAACCAAAGAATTAGCACAGCAAAATAAACAACAAGAACGTAGTTTAGAACGAATTTTAGAAATGACAAAACGTTTTTATGTGGAGCAAAAAACGGCTCAAATTGCAAATAAAATTGAAAAATTAGCGAAGAAACAAGAGGTATTAGCTAATAAAAAAGATACTAATATTGAGAAGCAAAAAGAAATTAATAAAGCGTTTAAAAAGATAGAAAAAGAGTTAAAAGAGCTGCAAAAAGATAATGAAAAACTAAAAGAACCGATGCAGCTTCCAGACACGGAAGATAATCAAGATGCAATTAATAAGGAACTAAATAAATCTGAAGAAAAATTACAGAAAAAAGAAAATTCTTCAGCCAAAAAAAGCCAAAAAAGTGTTTCTAAAAAGATGCAGCAAATGAGTCAGAAAATGCAAAAAGCAATGATGGAGATGCAAGAGGATTCTATTGAAGAGAATATGGACGATTTGCGTAAAATTTTAGAAAACCTAATTACATTTTCTTACAAGCAAGAAAGTTTAATGAAAAAATTTAGTACCATTTCTACCAAGCATCCAGATTTTGGAAAATCATTAAAAAAACAACACGAAATAAAAACGTATTTTGAGCATATTGATGATAGCTTGTATGTTTTATCGATACGTTTGCCTAAAATTTCAGCAAAAATTCAAGATCATCTTGCTTCAGCACATTATAATTTAGACGAATCTTTAGAAAATTTTACTGAAAATAGATTTTCTAACGGAGTTTCGAATCAACGTTATGTAATAACTGCAGCAAATTCTTTAGCAGATTATTTAAGCAATATGTTAACGAATATGAAGAACTCAATGTCGATGTCTGGAAAAGGAAAAAAAGGAGGAAAATCTTTTAGTTTACCAGATTTAATTGAAAAACAAAAAGGCCTTTCGGGTAAAATGAAAGAAGGAATGAAGAAGGGAAAGAAACCTGGTAAAAAAGGAGAAGAAGAGGGTAAGAAGGGTAAAAACGGTAAGAAAGGAAAAAAGGGAAAATCTGGAATGGGCGGAAAAGGAGAAGGCGGAGATAAGGGTGAGCAAATGAATGGTGAATTGTATAAAATTTATCAAGAACAAAGTTTGTTAAGACAGCAATTACAAGAAGCAATTAATAGCGGAAAATTAGGAGAAAAAGGAACTGCTTTAGCAAAAAAAGCACTCAAAACAATGGAGCAATTAGAAAATGAAATCCTTGAAAAAGGATTTAACAATCAAACACTTCAAAAAATGCAAAAATTTAACTATGAATTGTTAAAACTACAATCAGCAAAACAAAAACAAGGAGAAGATAAAAAAAGAAAATCGACTTCAAACTTAAAAGAATATCAAAAGAAAAAACTCAAAGAATTACAATTCAAAAAGCTGTTTTATAAACAAACAGAAATATTAAACAGACAAACCTTACCTTTGCGCCAAAATTACAAAAAAAAGGTGCAGGATTATTTTTCTATTCCTGTTAAAAAAGAGTAAAATGATAACGTTTAATTACGAAACGAATTTTAAACTTAAAGAAGAAGTAAAACTTTTTAATTGGATACAAACTTGTATTGAAAACGAAGGTTGTGAGTTAGGAGAAATCAATTATATTTTTTGTGATGATCCGTATTTATTAAAATTAAATATTGAATTTTTACAGCATGATACCTTGACAGATATTATAAGTTTTGATAATAGTTTGGGTAAACTAATTAATGGAGATGTTTTTATTTCAGTTGATAGGGTGCAAGAAAATGCTCAAAAATTTAAGGTTTCTTTTGATGATGAGCTGCATAGGGTAATGATTCATGGCGTGCTGCATTATGTAGGATATAAAGATAAATCATCTGAAGAGAAAAAAATAATGAGGAACAAAGAGAATGAATATTTAAATATCATTAAATAACTAATAATCAATATATTATACGGATTGTTTCATGTGGAACAATAATTTTTATCTATAATAAACAAAAAACAAGAAGCTTATAAATTAATGAGTTTATTTACAACAACATACGATGTAATTGTAGTCGGAGGAGGTCATGCGGGTAGTGAGGCAGCAGCTGCAAGTGCTAATTTAGGTGCTAAAACCTTGTTGATTACAATGAATTTGCAAAACATTGCACAAATGAGTTGTAATCCTGCGATGGGAGGAATTGCAAAAGGACAAATTGTAAGAGAAATTGATGCTTTGGGAGGTTATAGTGCTATTGTAACCGATAAAACAGCAATTCAGTTTAAGATGTTGAACAAATCAAAAGGGCCTGCAATGTGGAGTCCGAGGGCGCAGTCAGATAGAATGCGTTTTGCGGAAGAGTGGAGAAATACTTTAGAACAAATAGAGAATGTAGATTTTTATCAAGATGCTGTGAATGGCTTATTGTTTAAGGACAATAAAATTGTAGGAGTAAAAACAGTTTTGGGTTTAGAAATTAAAGCGAAAACTGTAATTATTACCGCAGGGACGTTTTTAAATGGGAAAATTTATATAGGTGAAAAAACTTTTGGAGGTGGTAGAGCGGGAGAAAATTCTTCTACAGGGATTACAGAAGATTTAGTTGCAAAAGGGTTTGAATCTGGTAGAATGAAAACAGGAACACCACCAAGAGTAGATGGAAGGTCTTTAGATTATTCTAAAATGACAGAGCAACCTGGTGATAAAAACCCTGAGAAATTCTCTTTTTTAGAAGCTATAAAACCGCTGGTAAAACAACGATCTTGTTATTTAACACATACCAATTTAGAAGTACATAATTTGCTTCGAGAAGGTTTTGAAAGATCGCCAATGTTTACAGGGCGGATTAAATCTACAGGACCAAGGTATTGTCCGTCAATTGAAGATAAAATAGATCGTTTTGCGAGTAAAGAAGAGCATCAAGTATTTGTAGAGCCAGAAGGTTGGAATACGATAGAGGTTTATGTAAATGGTTTCTCTACATCTTTACCAGAAGATGTACAAGACAAAGCGTTGCGCTCTATGGCTGGTTTTGAAAAGGTAAAAGTATTGCGTTATGGTTATGCGATTGAGTACGATTACTTTCCGCCAACTCAATTAACACATTCTTTAGAAACAAAATTGATTGAAAATTTATTTTTCGCAGGACAGATTAATGGGACTACAGGATACGAAGAAGCGGCTGCTCAAGGTTTAATGGCAGGTATTAATGCTGCGTTAAAAGTGCAGGAAAAAGAGCCTTTTATCCTAAAAAGAAACGAAGCATATATTGGTGTTTTAATTGATGACTTAATTACAAAAGGTACTGACGAGCCGTATAGAATGTTTACTTCTCGTGCAGAATATAGAACTTTATTACGTCAAGATAATGCAGATATTCGTTTAACACCATTGTCTTTTAAATTAGGTTTAGCATCAAAAGAAAGGATGGATGTTGTGACTGAAAAACAAGAAAAAACAACACAATTAATTAAATTTATAAAAGGTTTAAGTGTTAAGAAAGAAGAAGTAAATCCTATTTTAGAGGCAAAAAATTCTGCGTTGGTTTCGCAATCTATGAAGCTGTTTAAATTAGCTTCAAGACCCAATATACCTTTTACAGATTTCTTTGCAATTGATAAATTGAACGAATATATCGAAGAGAATAATATTGATAAAATTGTTATTGAACAGGTAGATATTTATTTAAAATATGCGGGGTATATCAATAAAGAAAAGAACAATGCAGACAAGTTGAACCGATTAGAAAATGTTAAAATTCCAAGTAATTTCGATTTTCATAAACTAAAATCAATCTCAACAGAAGCAAGACAAAAACTTACTAAAATTCAGCCCGTAACCATATCACAAGCAAGTAGAATAAGTGGTGTTTCGCCAAGTGATATTTCTGTCTTATTGGTGTATATGGGGCGATAATCTTACTTATGTTCCACGAGGAACAATTATTAAAAAACAACATTGTTCCTTGTGGAACATTTTGTATAATACTAATTAATGATAGCAACAAAAGAGCTTTATAAAAACCTTCAACCTTTTTTAAATTGTAAAGATTATACAGTTTCGGGAGAGGAGTATAGTGTAAAAAAAAATTCAGAATATGGATTTTTAGTAACGACACCTGTGCCAAAAGAATTAGAAAATTATTATAAAAGTGATGATTATATTTCGCACACTGACAGTAAAAAATCATTGTTAGATAAAGTGTATTTTTTGGTAAAAAATTATACACTCAAAAAAAAACTATCCTTATTGAATTCTTTTAAATCAGAAGAAAAAACCGTCTTAGATATCGGAGCAGGTACAGGAGATTTTTTAACTGTTTGTAAAAATAATAATTGGAAAATTTTTGGAGTAGAACCAAGTTCTGATGCACGAAAAATTGCAGCTAAAAAGAACATTAACTTAAAAGAAACAATTGCTACTTTTAAAAAACAAGAGTTCGATGTGGTTACACTTTGGCATGTTTTAGAGCATGTAGAAAACTTGCAAGAATATATTTTAAGTTTAAAAGAATTACTAAAACCAAACGGAACATTAATAATTGCAGTACCTAATTATAATAGTTATGATGCAAATTATTACAAAGAGTTTTGGGCAGCTTTTGATGTGCCAAGACATTTATGGCATTTCTCTCAGGAGTCAATAAAAAAACTGTTTACAAAAGTTTCTATGGAAGTTGTAAAAACGCTTCCTATGAAATTTGATAGTTATTATGTTTCGTTATTAAGTGAAAAATATAAATTAGGATTTACAAATCCAATAAAAGCTTTTTATATCGGATTTCGATCAAATTTAAAAGCAAAGAGAACCTCTGAGTATTCTTCGCTTATTTACATTATAAAAAAGAAGCAAAAACTTATTTAAACAGTGTTTTTACACACGTACTGTGTAGTAAACGACTTGTACATCTATTAACCGCTTGAAACACTTTAAAAGCCTTATAAAGCTTATTTAAACTATAAATGTAATTTATGTAAAAACATAAAAACATAAAATTTATTTATAATAGTGGATTTGTTTTAAATAATTAAGCAACGATTCATTTAAAAACTAAAAATCCTCAAAATTATATTTTTGAGGATTTTTAGTTTAGAAATTTTATAGAGATGTATTAAAACTTCATCTTCTGAATTCTTACAGCATTTAAAATTGCTAAAAGTGCCACACCAACATCTGCAATAACGGCTTCCCACATAGTTGCCATTCCTAAAGCACCTAAAATTAATACCAAAATTTTTACACCAAGCGCTAAAAATATATTTTGCCAAATAATTTTGTTAGTAGCATTTCCAATATTAATGGCAGTTGCAATTTTTGAAGGTTGATCGGTTTGTATAATTACATCGGCAGTTTCTATGGCAGCGTCTGAGCCTAAACCGCCCATGGCTAAACCAACATCAGAAAGTGTGATTACAGGCGCATCATTAATTCCATCGCCAATAAAAGCAATAGTTCTGCCTTGTGCTTTTAGTTTTTCTACTTCGTTTATTTTGTCTTCTGGTAACAATCCGCCGAGGGCTTTATCGATACCTAATCGTTTGGCAACTTTATCAACTACCAATTGTTTATCGCCAGAAAGCATTACAATTTCTTTTATCTTCGGGATTTTATGTAAGGCATCAATGGCTTTCTGAGCATCCTCTTTTAGAGTATCAGCAATGGTTATATAACCTACATATTTATTATTGATAGCAATGACTACAATAGTTTCTGTATTTGAACGTAAAGATTCATCAAAAGAAATATTGAATTTTTCTAATAGTTTGCTATTTCCTGTCAATACTTCAAAATCATCAACGTTTCCTTTCATTCCATGACCAGAAATTTCTTCTACTTCGGAAATTTTAAATGTCGAATTTTGAATGTTGACAAATTTTACAATTGCTTCCGCTATTGGATGCGTTGAATTACTTTCTAAAGCAGCGGCTAATTGCAGCATTTTTTGTTTGTCAAAATCAACAGCAACTACTTCCTGTACTTCAAAAACACCTTTGGTAAGTGTTCCTGTTTTATCCATAATTACAGTATCTACTTTGGTCATTAAATCTAAAAAGTTAGATCCTTTAAATAAAATTCCGTTTTTAGAACCTGCACCAATTCCTCCAAAATATCCTAAAGGAATGGAAATTACCAAGGCACAAGGACACGATATTACTAAGAATATTAAGGCTCGTTGCAACCATATTTGGAACATGTAATCACTTCCTAAGAAAAAATAAGGAATGATGACCAAAGCAACCGCCAACCAAAAAACAATAGGCGTGTAAATTTTTGCTAACCGACTGATGAGCAGTTGCGTTTTTGCTTTTCTACCGACCGCATTTTGCACTAATTTTAAAATTTTTGACAACTTAGTATCGGCAAAAAGACTTGTAGTTTTTACTTCTATAACCTTATTCAGATTTAACATTCCCGCTAAAACTGTTTCTCCTTTTTTCTTGTTATCAGGAGCCGATTCTCCAGTCAATGCTGCAGTATTTAAGACGGCATTTTCTGAAATTAATTTACCGTCTAATGCAATTTTTTGTCCTGATTTTATTTGAATAATACTACCAATTGCAACCTCTTTTGGATGCATAACAGTTTGTTTACCATCTTTTAAAACCGTAACTTCTTCAATTTGTACTTTTAATAAGGCTTCAATAGAACGTTTGGCTTTGTTTACTGCTGCTTCTTGAAACAATTCTCCAATTACATAAAAGAGCATTACAGCAATTCCTTCGGCATACGAACCAATTAAAAATGCGCCTATTGTTGCTACAGACATTAATACAAATTCGTTGTAAAAATCACCTTTTGAAATTAGTTTTAAGGCTTTTAACACAATTGATCCTCCAATAAAAACATAAATAATTCCAAACCAAATTAAAGGAACAGATGCTTTAAAAAAGGGTACATTATAAAAATCGAAACCAATTCCCATAAGTAGAAAAAATAACCCAACTGTTGGAATGATATACTCTTTGTTAAAAGTAACGGTTTCTTTTTTTGCGACTTCTTTGGTATAATCAATCGCACAGGCTCCATCTTTACATTCGTGAAGGTTTTCCTCTTCTTTTTCTTTTAAATTATGGTCATGGCTCATACTATTATTTTTTACAATTAATGTGAATGTCCGCCACCTCCTGAAGAGATTAATGAAAATCCTCCTTTGGTA
>CAZZNK010000057.1:0-15388 GCA_964655585.1 uncultured Flavobacteriaceae bacterium | reverse complement strand
AAGAAGAATTTTTCTTTCTGAAATCGCTAAATAAGAATCTCTTTTCATGATACAACTGAAACAATATCTATTTGTGTTTTAATCTAGGGGAGTGTTTAGAGTAGCTCAAAAATAAGTTTTTTTTTTGGATGATAGTAGCACTACTCAAATATTTTAATATACTGACTGCTTAGATACTCAAAATTATGATGTTTTTTAACATAGTCATAGCCTTTTACACCTAACTCTTTCCTTCTGTCTAAAGGCATGTTATACAGTTTTAAAATTCCATCTACAATAGCTTGACCGCTTTCTGCATCAACAACAAAACCACAACCAGAAAGTTCTACTGGGTCTTTAATTTTATTTGATGATGAAATTACAGGTTTTTTTGCCAGCATATAATCAAAAAATTTATTAGAAGAAACTCCGTAATCAAACAAAGGAGTTTTATTACGACCTACAAAACATACATCAAAAAACGATAACATATTTTGTACCTGATTTTTATTAATTTTTGAAATAAACGTAACATTATTAGTATTCTTTACTTGATTTTGAAGGGTTTCTTTTAAATAGCCATCACCTACAAAAACAAAATGAATATTTTTATTTTCTTTTAATAAAATAGACGCTTCTATTAAATATTCTAAAGCATTTGCCATTCCCATTGTACCAGTATAACCAATTATAAATTTATTTCTAGGCAATTGATCTACCACATTTTCTGGCAAATTTTCATTGATAAGGAGTGTTTCGTCTATTCCATTCGGAATCCAATAGAACTTACTCCTATCTTTAGAAATTTTATTAATATATGTATGAGCATTCGGTAAAAGAGAGACTATTTTGTCTGCTTTTCGATACCCAAATTTTTCTACCCAAGCCATTAGTAAAACCATCGGATGCCATTTAGAATACCCTTTTAAATACATAGGTGTTAATGGCCATAAATCTCTTATTTCGAACAATAACTTTTTTGCTTTGTGCTTCTTTTTTAGATACCAACCTGATAAAATTGGAAAAATTGGCATTGAAGAAACCAAAATAATTTCTGGACTTCCTAATTGTTTCGTAGAAAGTGATAAAATTCGGAAAGTAAAAACAAGCATACTCCACAATTTAAAAATGCTCCCACCATCATATTTTGGTATTTTTACCCAACAAAACGTAATGCCTTCTTCTACTCTTTCTATGGTAAATTTTTTATTCTCAACACTTGGCTGATTATGGAATAAGTGATTGTAAGAACCGGATACAATTTTCACATCATAGCCTTTTTTAATCCAAAATTTACTAAAGTAATAATGCCGTTCTCCCCAACCAGAATCAGGTTTTCCTGCTGTCATATTTAGTACCCAAATAGTTTTATTTTTCATCTATAAATTTGATTCTACAATTTGTGGTTTTCCAGATTTTGTTGGCGGAATATTTTTAACTTCCTTATAATCAATCTTAAAAGAAGTGTCTTGAATGTGTTTTTGCAATTCAAAAGTAATTGTTTCTAGTGTTTTAATTGTAAAACCATCTGATTTTATATATTCGATAACAATTCCTTTTCTATCATTTTGAACTACTTTAAACTGTTTTATTTCTGACACAAATTCAAAGATACCTGTAAAAGAGTGTACGGTTAGTTTTTTATCATCTTTTAAAATAATAACGTCTGTTTCTCTACCAACAATTTGTTGTAATAATGGGTAATTAAATGCTCTATTCTTTGGATATTTTTCTTTGGGCAATAAAATCCCTAAATCACCTAATTTATACCGAATAATTGGCATTGAAAAACCATCTAAACGGGTAATTAGTAAGTGCCCCATTTCACCATTTTTAACAGGATTGTTCATATCATCAACAACTTCTACAAAAACATGTGGGCTTAAAATATACATATAATCTAAATCTTTTTGAGCGGCAATCATTAAGCCTTCATTGCTCCCATAGGTATCATATACACTACACGAAAAAGCTTTTTCTATATTTTTTTTATAGTATGAAAATAATTTATCTCCCAAACTAATTACAGATTGCAGTTTTATATTATAACCCTTTTCTAAAACATACTCAGCAATGATATTTAAAGAGGATGCATAACCAGACAAATGATATTTTTTGGTATGATTCAAATCATTGCACAAAGATTTTAACTGTTCTTCGGATAAAGAAAAAGCGTTGATATATTTCGTTCTAAAAAAGAAATCTTTTAATGTTTTAATAACACTTCTTTCTACAGTCATTCCTGTTTGTACAATTGGTTTTCCAATTTGATAATTACTCCACTCCCACCAATGCGTCAAAATTCCACGAATAATAGATTGCTCTTGCTTGTTCATAAACACCGTACTTTGTACTCCTGAAGAACCACTGCTTGAATAGGTAATTAAATTTTCTTTTTTTTCTTCGGATGAAATCAATGCATCAGAATTGTTACGAATATCTTCTTTCATTAAAACAGGAAACTGTTGCAACCAACTGTACGGATCATCTCCTTTTAATTTAATATCTTGATATTTTGATACATTTTTTACCGTGTGGAGTAATAATTTTTTAAGATTATTTTCTTGAAGTTTTTGCAATTCTAATACGGATAATCGATCTACGATACGCCAATATTTTAATTGTTTGATGTAAGATGATTTGTTGAAAAAATCTCCAATAGGTAAAATGATATGTTCAATAAATAAGCGGTACATATTATTTTAAAATTGTTAGCCATTTTTTTCTAACCACATTCCATCCAAAACTTTCTGCTTTACTACGAGCATTTTTTGCTAAAGTTTGATTATTTTCTTCAATTAATTTAATAATTGCATTTGCCATTTGTTCTGGTTTTTCTTCATCAACCAAGACACCATCAGTTTCATTATCAATTAAATACGGCATGCCTCCAACATTCGTACTTACAATTGGCAAGCCCAATGCCATTGCTTCCATTACACTTACAGGCGTGTTGTCAAAATTTGTAGTGTTTATAAAGATATCATAACTAATCGATTTTTGATGCCATTCTTCTTTGGGTAAAACTCCTGTAAACTCAACAAAATCTTGTAAATTATACTTTTTAACTAGTTCTTCAGTATCCTCAAAAGAACTGTCTGTTTTCGGGCCAACCATACATAATTTCGCTTCAGAAAACTGCTTTTTAACAATCTGTAAAACCTCAACTGCCAATGTTGGATTATACAAATGTTTAAATGCTCTTACCCAAAGTAATTTAGGTTGTAGTGGATTTCTTTCTTTATACTTATAATTTTCTATTTCTAAAATATTCGGAATAAATTCTGTTGCGTATCCCCTCTGCTCAAATTCAGTTTTTAAATAATTAGACGGAGCAATATTTTTATAAGAGTTTTTAAATATCAAATCCGAAAACCATTTTGATGTATCTAATCGGTATGGCAAATTACCTCCATGTAAAATAGGAATATATTTTAACTTAAAGAGACGTGCGATTTGTGAAGTCACCAATGCAAAATAAAAATTAGAGGTACTAAACGTATCAATAATGATATAATTAACTTTTTTTCGATTTTTAATTACAGCCAAACACATCGCTAATAATCGAAATACTTTGTTCTTTTTATCAGAAGATTTAAAAACTACAAAATCTTCAGAAATTAATAACCTAGACAAGACCTCCATTGAGGTAGCGTATTTTGATTTCTTTGATAAATTATTACCAACATATAAAATCTTACACTTCATCATCTGTAATTACAATTAAACTCAATCCGTAAATAAAACCAGGAAAAGCAATTCGCATTGCAGAATGACTGATGGTTAAAAACCAAAAAATATAAAAAGAGATTAAAAAAGCCCGCTGGTAGTTATTACTTTTATAAAAATGAGATAATGGAATCGTAAGTAACATTATTAAAATTAAAATCCCTATAGAACCGTGTTCTTCTATCAATCTACTTACCTCGTTATGAGATGCCGCTGTTACTCCCTTTCCACTTGCTAATCTTTTGTACTTTCCGTTTCCAACACCAATACCTACTAATGGTGATTCGTAAAAACTTTCCATTTGCAGCATAAAAATTTTACCTCTACCAGAAGTTGCATCTTTCTTTTTTACACCACTTGCATTTCTACCTGTATATCTATTGTCTAACATCCCCCCTGTTACATCCGAAGTATAGATCCAAATAGCTGTAATAAAAACTCCTGAGATTAATATATATTTAAAAAAAGTTTTAAAACCTCCTTTCTGATAGATTATCATAAATAAAGAGAAAAACAAAAATGCGCCTGCAGCGGTTACAATACCCCCTCTAGAAAATGTTAATAAACCTCTGTAAGTAAAATATGCTAAAAATAATGCATCTAAAAGCACATAACCAGATAGTCTTACTTTTACTAGTAAAAATACCGCTAATACAAATATTCCAATACCCAATGCTGTTGCTACTTGGTTTGGTCCAAAACCACCAGAAGTTTCTCCTAGAGAAGCCCCTCCAAAAACAATTTCTTTTAAGTCTGGCGTTCTCAAATACATATAGCTGATCATAGAAAATATGGGAAGTAAAATCAAAAATAAAAGCTCGTTCAATTGCTTTTTTGAAATCGGTCTTTTATATAAATATAAAGCTGTTACCCCCAAAACAATCGGTCCACTTAAATTAAAAACTATTGCCTTTCTAATAGACTCTCCTTCTGGCACAACCGTAAATACGATTCCTAACAGTAAAAGTAATATATACAGCACATAAATAATTGTAAGTTTTTGTTTTACAGGACCAATTAGTAAGCCTACTAGTAAAAATAACACAACACCATACTTACCCATTTCGTAAGAAATCAACCCTCTAACCATTCTTAAAAAAACCTCTACACCTGCAATATAGCCTGCAAAAAATAAAGCTTCTTCATTTTGATTATTGGATGATACGATAGATACAAACCCTATAATCAAAATAGCACTAGCAAACAATTTCGGAAAAAAGGAAAAAGTTGCCATAAATCCTATAAGAATATGGATACCAATAAATAATAATTTGTTATTTAAAATAGTTTGTAACACTAATTTTTATAGATATTTATAAGTTTTTTTATAATTTTTTTTTTAGAAAAGTTGTTTATCACTTCTATATGAAGCTGTTCAGAAATTTCTTTTCTAAGATTTTTATTAGAAATCAATTGCTCTAACTGTTTCGCAAATATATCACTTCTATTAGGAGTAACAATTGCAGATTTGTGCTTTATTACATTCGCACATTCACCAACATCTGTAACTAATACAGGTAATTTTGCCAATCCGTATTCTAATAAAGAAATTGGCAACCCTTCTGATTTAGATGATAAGACACCAATAGTTGCCTGTGATAAAATATATTTAATGTCTGAACAAACTCCGTATAAAAATATTTTTTTTTCTAACTCATACTCTTTGATAAAACCTTTTATTCTTTTTGAATATGCGTCTTCATACTCTTTGCCAATTAAATGCAATGTCCAATCAGGGTGTTCTTTTATAATAATTTTAAATGCCTTTAATAAAGTTAAATGGTCTTTTTGAGGCCTAAACCCAGCTAGATGAACAATTTTTTTATTTTCATTTCCATTCAGTCTAGTTGCACTACCTAGATTAGTAAACGTGGCAAAATTATTTATAAAATATTTTTTTTTTGATAGTAAATTCTTAATAGCCCAATCTTTAAGTTTAGAATTAACAGAAATAATACTATGAAAAAAATATGAAAAGAATTTAAGAGGGTATTTTCTCCTTTTGTCTAGAAACTCGCTATTTCCAAAATGATCATGCCATATGATTTTTATTCTTGGAGAAATCATTTTTAAACAAAATGCCATAAATGAAGAAGAAGAATGTGCATGAATCACTGCTATATCATTTTTTTGAATATATTTTTTAAGCTTTAAAACAGCTTTTACATCAAAAGTTGATGTTCTTTTTAAAAACAAATAGCCAACATCTCTGTTTAGGTTTTTGTTTAAAGCTCCTTCTTTTCGTGTAACGCAAATATGCGATTCAATATTTTGCTCTAAAAGTCCGTTAGCAATATTTACAGCCAATACTTCTGCCCCACCAACATTCAGTGAATCTATAATTTGTATGGCTTTTAGTTTTTTCATGTATGCATTATATTTATTGGTCATTGCAAACGCAGTGAAGCAATCTTTATCATTTAAAGTTACAAATTAATAGAGATTACTTCGGTCATTCTTCCCTCGTAATGACGTATAGCTCGTCATTGCGAACGCAGTGAAGCATTCTTCATAATTCAAAGTTACAAATTAATAGAGATTACTTCGGTCATTCTTCCCTCGTAATGACGTATAGTTTGTCATTGCGAGCGTAGTGAAGCAATCTGTTAATTTAAAAATTTAGATCTTAACAGATTGCTTCTTCGTTCCTCATCGCAATGACGTATTAATTACCGTTCTTTCTTTACAATCACGAAAGTAATATATTTCTAATTTCTTTTTCAAACCTATCTAATGTAAATTCTTGCGACCAATTTTTAGCTCTTAAAACTGATTTTTGATAAAAATCTTCATCTGCTATATAAAATTTAATTTTCTTTATAATTTCATCAACATCTGGGTTTACCAAAGCGCCTCTATCCCCATGATCTAACATGTTCGGAACACAAGATACTTTAAATGAAATTGGCAAGCAAGACCAAAACATCGCTTCTGCAACTACTTTTGGCCAACCTTCTGATTTTGAAATAAACACTAAAAAATGTGCTTTTTGAAAAGCTTTTTTTACAATTTCTTTTGATTGATTTCCATGTAAAATAATCAATTTTTCTATTTTTTTAGCAGTAATATATCGTTTCACGGAATCAAATTCAGCACCATCACCAAACATATCTAATTGAACATCAAATCCGTTATTTTTTAGTTTTTCAACTACTTGTACACTTAAAAGTGGTTGCTTACTTTTTGTAAAAGCACCTACAAACATAAAGTTCATTTTTCCATTCAACCTTTTTTTACGAATAGTTTCTATTTCACTTTTTTTATAGGATGCTGTAAAAAAAGGAACTATATTTTTTGTTTGATTTTCCCACTCTCCATACACCAATACCTTGCAATTTCTAGTTAAAAAAGTATTCGAAACAATCCTTTTTTGAAACCGATAACTGAATGGTTGTTTGCTCTTTGGATCCCAATTACCCGCATATTTTACTGTTTTTGGCTTACTTGGAAATAATACTTGCACCAAAGCACCTAATAAACCAACATTACCTGGGCAACGCAAATGAATATGGTCTGCCCAATACATTGCTTTAAAAATACTGTAAAGAATAATTGGTAATTTAAAAATAGATACTATTTTGTTTTTTATCCCTATAAAATTAAAACTCGGTATTTTTGAAACAGCAATGTTTTTAGAAGTATATTTTTTATCAATAGCCGTAATTTCATCCAAAGAAATGGGAGCAACAATTTTTGTTTCTGAAGCGTGCTGTAACCATAAATTCATCTCTCTAACATAAGGTTCATATGCAAAAAACGAATCTTCTTTTATTTTATGAATGGTATGTGTTATAATTACAAACTTCATGCTTCAATTTTTCTAGCTACCACATATATTGTAGACCCTTCATATTTCCCTCTTAAAACCCTATACATCATTCTATAAAAATGTTTACTTTTAAAATTAATATAAGGTCTCTTTTTTATATATAAATATTCAATATGAAAACCGCTAGATTCTAAAATGTTTTTAATACTTTCTTTGGTGAAAAAATTTAAATGAATAGGAGGAGTATCTTGATAGATACCGTTTTGTTTGTTTTTTTTATAATTTTTAATTTTATCAAAATTAGGAACGGAAAACATAAGCACTCCATTTTTTTTAAGTTTTTTAATAATTAAATTTACAAATAATTTCAAATCTTGAAGATGTTCTAAAACTTCCCATAACATTACAATGTTAATTTCTTTTTCACCTCTTTCTATATAACTAAAATCAGTATTAATTGTATTTAATCCTAATTTTTGAGATTTTAAATAAGTTTCATAATCTATTTCTAATCCTAAATAATTCTCTATACCCTTATTTTTAATATAACTTGCAATTAAACCAATACCACTCCCTATTTCTAAAATATTTACATTCTTATTTGTTGTATACTTATCTATTATTCTTTTTCTATTAAATCCAATTTTAGGAATTACTCCCTTTTTTAATTTATTATATTCAATATCAGTATGTACATTATAATGAGAATTTACTCTTTTATTATATAATTGATTATATGTTTCTGTAAGTTCTTCTTGAGTAAATTTTTTCTTACAAAAAACTAATTTACAATTATTACATTTAACAATACTTAACTTTTCTATTATAGTATTATAGTTGTCTTCACAATATTTACATTTAGTGTACATTTAATTACTTGTTTAAAATTTCTAAAATTTTCTTATTATAAATAGATAAATTAAATTGTTTGAGATATAATTTTCTTGAATTTAACGACATTTTTAAGTATCTATTTTTTTTAGTTGAATCAACTCTATAGAATAAATCCATAATTTGTTTCTTGTTTGGTAAAAATTTATACGAATCAACACCATCAGTACAATATTCTGATAATCCTGTGTTTTTAGATATCAATATAGGTATCCCATTCATCAATGACTCCAAGCCTACAGTTGGTAAATTATCATGTTTTGATGGGATGATAGTGTAATGACTGGTCATTAAATAATTATCTATATCTTTATATTCTAATCTCCCAAAAAAAAACACTTTATCAGTATTATCACATAATTCTCTAATTTCATCTACTTGACTACCTTCTCCTGCAATTTGCAAAATAAGTTTAGAATTTGGTGTTTGTTTTTTAAATTTTAAAAAATAATTTATTAAAAAAACAACATTTTTAGACTCATCTAATCTACCCAAATATGATATAATTATTGAATTATCCTTTTTACTTATTTCTTTAAAAAATCTATCTGGAATAGGATTTAAAACAACCGTAACTTTACTCTTATTGATCCAAAAAGAATTTAGCAAATCTTGACGAGCTAAATTTGATGGGCAAATTAATTTATCTACAAAAAAAGAATAAAATATATTCTTTCTAATTTTTAAGAAAAATTGCATTATTTTGCTCTTTGTGGAATCTAAAATGTTTTGCTTTGTCAAAGTGTGATAATAGACTAACGTTCTAACTCTAAAAAATGAAAAAAATTTAGATAGAATAACTGATATATTACTCCCTACAAAATGTCCTATTATTATTGATGGTTTATACTTAAAGTAAAAAAATGAAAAATAAACAGCATCCTTTATTCCTGTTGGTCTACTTTTGGAACTCCACGACATAGTTATTATTTCACCACTTCCTTTTTTAATTAACTTTTTTTCTTTAAAAAAGGGGCGATGAGAAATAAATATTACTCTAAAACCTTCTTCGGCTAAAAAATGAGCTAAATAATAACTCATAGCTGCAAAAGATTTTTTTGTATAATTATGTGCAATAACAATTGTTTTCATATCAAATATTTGGTTTACTAAGTAACAAACTCAACCATCCTATTGCTCTTCCTAAAGATTCTGTAAAAGCTTCTTTCTTATTTTTTGTTGTAAAGGTATTGGTAAAACGAATGGTCATTAATAACAAAACAATGGCATTCCATTTAAAACGTGCTTTTAGTGATGGATTTGGATATTTAGTACGCCAAACATACCACCCATTTCGCACTACCATTTTTCCATATTTATATTTATTAGGTCTCCCGTCTGGATTATGATAATGGTACAATTGAACTTTTGTATTTATAACATTATTACCATATTTCTGTGCTCGAATACTGTAATCAGCATCTTCATATAATCCATAGCCTTCAAAGTAAGTAGAAAAATTATTTTTACTAAAAACTTTTCTATGGAAAGAAAAACTCATCCCTATCAATAAATCAACTTTATATGTTTTTTTATTCAAAGGAAAACCATATGTTCTTCCATTTGAAAAATTAGGCATCAAACCTGGATATAAATTAGATTGCAAGCCTAAATAATTTCTTGCAATATTTCTTAACCCCTCCTTTATAATATAATCTTCAAACTGATAATACTTTTTTGGATGATAATATTTAGTTACATCTTTTCGATCCCATCGGTTTTCATTAAGTGCAATACCTCCAACTCCTGTAATTTCTTTATTTTTAAAAGTTAAAATTAACTCTTTAAAATATTTTTTAGTAAGTACAGTATCATCATCTAAAAAACAAACAACGTCTATATGTTTACTCACCTTATCAACCCCAAAATTACGTTGTTTGGTTAAGCCTCTATTTAAAGTATCAACTTTATAATAGCGTAGGTTTTTAAATGTATTCTTTTTAAAAACAGCTTTTGTTTTATCATCCGTAGAACCATCAATAATTAAAATTTCATCTGGATATGTTTCTTGTTTTTCTACAGATGCTAACAACGTTAAAATCGCTTTTGGTCGCATATATGTACAGACAATCAAACTAAACTTCATCAGTAGCAATTAAGTAGTTCCACATTCTTTTGTTGGTTTCTAAAATTGGCAATGTTGTAATTGTTTCAATCCATTTCTGCCTATCAATTGCCGTTTTTTCTGGGTTTTCTAAGGCTACTTTCAATACATCTACAACACTATTTCTATCATGCATCCAAAAAACAGGATTGAGCGCTTTTATCATTTTAAAATGAATAAATTGATACGTTCTTTTTACCGTCCAGTTATAATTACTAGGTACATCATAATTAATATAACAAGACGATTTCCCTAACAAAGCAGCGTCTAAAGCCATTGTAGAGCCCATATTTATGACTAATTCTGAATGTAAAATAGTGTTTACCAATAATGCAATGTCTTTTCTACTCGGTGCCCCTTGATTCCATAAAAAAGTAGTTGCTCCAAACCAATCTGGCTGTATTTCTGTTAAAATAGCTGCATACTTTTTTAGAGGAATATCAAAATCATCATTTCTATCAATCGGATTAGGCCTAAATAAAACGCTATAAATATCCTCTTTTTTGTTCAACTTTAAAACAGCCTCACAGATATCAGCTAAATAAACAGGATCATTTGGCGATGTTGTTTTGTCGTTTCCAGAAAACAGTATGAATTTTTTATTTTCATCTAAATGAAACTGTTTTAAAAAGTTACTTCTAGATATTTTATACTCCTCTTTAAAATAGGGAATAAACTGTGGCGTTCCTGTTATTTTGATTGTATTTTGATTGATAAACGGATAATGAGCTATCATTTCTTGCTTCATATAATCACTCCATACAAAATATTGATCTGCTTTTATCAACTGTACACCTTTCGGAATATTATCCCAAGAATGTATAAAACAGGTAGTTTTAATGCCTAAATCTCTCGCCGCCAACATGGGTGCTACGGCACTACTTACTCTTTGATGGGTGCAAAAAATAGCTGTTGGTTTGTATTCTAACAATTGATTTTTACATTTTTTATAATAATCCGTTTTACGAATAGCTTTATAAAAAGGTTTGTCTAAATACTCTATCCCTTTTGTGGTAGAAAAAAATTTTGAAATTAGCGTAGAAACGACGTCTTTTACAACAATCTTTAATGATTTGTTTTCCTGAATACCAATTAAATAAGATAAGTAATTGTTATTTTTAAACTTTTTAGCATTGTAAAATAATTCCGCTTTATTTTTTATTTTTTGAATAAAATTCAACCTCCCATTATACCTATAATTAGGCAGTTTAAGCAATTCGTTTTTAATATCATATTCCTGCATATAATCTTGATCTGACCAAAAAATTACATCACATTTTGCTTGCTCTATAAATCCTGACAAAATAAAATTACGGGCACTATACCCAGATTGTACTAATAAAAAAAGTTTTTCATCACCCTCCATTTCTTATTTTTTGATATAAAAATCAACTCCTTTTATCGTTTCTTTTAATTTATAATTTTGATGTACGAAACTAAAATATTCTTGTAAATTTTCTTTTTGATAATTATTAATTTCATCGCTATTCGAATTATCTAAAAATAATAATGAAGGAGTTTTTGCATCAACTAATAAATCAGGAGGATTTTGTATAAACCTCTTCGTAAAGTCTAGCATTATATTTTTGGTAATATCACTTTTAACTTTAAAAAATGTTTGAAAAAAATAAGGAACAACTGCTCTTTTATCAACTAAAAGGTATGTACTATGACTATTACCCCATATCAAAATTGAGGCATTCTTATAATTTTTATTAATGTGAGAAACAACACTTCCTTTTTGTGTTCTTTTTGATAAAAAAACCTGTTTATAACTTTTAACTGTACTAAAAATGGGGATTTGAAAAAACAGAAATGTAATTATTCCTAAAATAACAAACTTCTTTTCTCTTTGTAGAGTTTCAATCTTAAAATAATCTATAATATATGCCGTTGATAGTACTATAATCGGTATCCACATCATATAATAATGCGCAAATAATTTACCCGACATATTGCCAAAATAAAGCTCTAACGGAACCCAGAAAAACAATAATAACGAGACAAAATTAGTTCGTTTTTTCACCAAAGAAACCATTGCAATTAAAAACCCAAGTAGCATTACTAACGAAACTTCATAACGTCTTGTACTGGTAATAACACTTCCAATAGTTTGCAAAAAAGATCTTTTTGCATATGAAAAATTATAGGTGAATGCAGCATTATAAAACTCTAAAAAGCTAGCTGTCATTAAAAAATAAATCGTTAATAAACTAGCGGAAATCCCAATTCCAATTAACATTTTAGAAAATGGAAAGATGACTTTTTTTAGCAGTTCCTTTTTTAAAATTGCGTATATAATCATTGCTAAAAATAAGGCAATCCAAAATGAAATTAAGTTGGCTCTAATAGTAATATTCACAACAAATAATATACCGATAAATATATAATCCATTGTTCTAATTTTTTCTTTTAAAATTAATGAAAGAGAAATTAAAGCAAATAGCGCTCCATATTCTTCGGTCATATTTCCTCCATCAAAAAAATAACGAAGAGATAACAAACCAAATGAAACTGCCACAAAAGCTATTTTTTGAGTATATTTTTGTGATAGTGTTTTAAAAATACTAAAAAATGAACCTAAAATTAATAAAAATTCTAAAAGTCTAATTCCCATTAAATGCTTAAATCCTATTAAATAACCAAGTGCATTAATGAGGTACATAGAGATTCCTTTGTGGTCCCAACCATCAATATAGGGTAGTTTTCCTTCAAAAAAAAGTGTTCCCATATAGGCATAAGCTCCATTATCATTATAGATTGGTAACGATAGAAATATTGGAAAAAACAATATTAAAACAATGGCAACAATATATTTTCTCATAACTATTTTTATTATTTATTCTTAAATAAAGAAAAATTCTATTTTCAATCTAACAGATTACTTCGTCATACCTCCTCGTAATGACAACGTACTAATCTGTCATTGCGAACGTAGTGAAGCAATCTCCTCATTTCAAAGAAAAATCATGTTTTTTCATACTATTATTCATGTAATGCCAATTTTTAATATTATACCCTTACTTATTTAAAATCATTTTAAGAAAATCTAAATTGTATCGTTTGTAAAAATGATGTAAACGCAGCTCTAAAAAGTTTCCATTTTTTAATAGAGACTTCACCCGTTTCTCTTTCATAATGCGTTACATCAAATTGTTTTACTCGCATTTTACGCAAACTTGCTAAACCCGCAATAATTAAATTTGGCGCAAAAGTATCTTTCGGAATTCTTTTAATATCATTTTTAAAAGTAGCAATTCGTAGTAATCTAAATGGTGCATTTACATCTTTTACTTTAGCACCATAAAATAGTTTCACCACCATTCTAGAAATTTGAGTAGTAATTACTCTAACCAATGGGCTATTTCTATGAATTCTTTTTCCTATTAAAAAATCATACTCATTTCTGGCATTCCAAAATTTTTCAAACTCACTGGCTTTTAGCTCGTTATCAGAATCTACCTGAAACAACCAATCTGCATCTAAATTATCTCTATATCCTTTTAAAATAGTGGGACCATGACCAGAGTTTGATTTATCTACAACTACCAGATTAGCATATTTTTTTTCTAATTCGTGTAAAATTTTAGATGTATCATCTTTAGAACCATCATTATAAGTGTAAATTTTAAAATTAATATTTAATTTAGACAAATGATTGTTCCAATCTTCAATAACAGTTTCAATGGCTCCTTCTTCATTATAAACAGGAATGATTATTTTTAATTCAGTCAAAATTTAAATTTTTTGTCGGTTTTCTATTCGTTTGAGATCATCAAAAGTATCGATATCAATACTTTTAGCGGGAGACATGGTAAAGTTAATGGTTTTATTTGTGAAAAGTGTATGGGTCTTTAAAAACTCTGAAATTTTCACTATATAAATTGCTCCATTGGGTTGGTACACTTTTGGCAATGCTTGTCTTGGCATAAACGGAAATTTATTATTTACCAATCCGCTTAAATAACCATTTTTATCAACTTTAAAAGATTTTAAAGGATGATGATCTGGCTCAAAAACACTAATCAAAGCGGTTGCATCAGCATAGATCATTTTTTTTAAAGCAACATCAATATCATCCGCAGTTCTTAAAGGAGATGTGGGTTGTAATAATACCAAATAATCATATTCTTTCCCTTGTTTTTTTAACACTTCTAAAGCATGTACCAAAACAGGTTCTGTAGGCGAATTATCTGTTGCCAGTTCTTTTGGTCTATCAATTAAAACAACATCTTTAAACTTTTTTGCGTGTACTAAAATTTTATCATCATCAGAAGTTACAACAATATCCGTAATATGTTTCGATTGTAATCCTGCTTCTATTGACCAATCTATCAATGGTTTCCCTAAAATCGGTACCAAATTTTTTTTTGGTATTCCTTTAGAACCTCCTCTTGCGGGTATAATTGCAATTATTTTCATTGACTTATAAATCTTGAAATTGTTTTTGACAATTAACTGACCAAATTTTATCAGATTTTAACAAATGTAAGAAAAGTTCATCGCTATTTCCTGTACCAAATTCAGAAATATCACTATTTTGTACTCTTTGTTGATGACTCTTTTTAATTGCTGATACCATCGTATCTAAATCACAATCAATATTTATAATAGATGCTGCTTGCCCTCTATTACTTTGCCGTGTACCTATATCTATTGTGGGTACGTTATAGTAAGGGGCTTCTCGAATTCCTGCACTAGAATTTCCAATAATAAATTGACTTTCTTTTAATAATCTTAAAAAATATTCAAACCGTAAGGAAGGGTACATTTTTATCTTTGGATGCTTTTCAAATCGTTTGTATGCTGCTAAGATTTCTTTTGTTCCTAAATCATTATTAGGATACACAACAATATAATTTTCTTCGGATGCTAAAACTGCATCAACAACCGATTTTATATCTTTTTTTATATTT
>CAZZNK010000056.1:0-15456 GCA_964655585.1 uncultured Flavobacteriaceae bacterium | reverse complement strand
AAAGCATGTCCGCCACAATTTAAACCAGATTCTACTCTATATTCTGAAACCCAAAGCCCTTTTTTTGCTAAAAATTTTCCTTGAATAATTGCCGAACGATAATCGCTTACTTTTAAGACAATCTTCTTTTTAAGAACATCATTTTTTGTAGGAAAAAAGTCTGTAAAATTTTCAAAATATGCATATAACCTAGGATTCATTCCTGCGGATAAAACTACTGATGATGATAATTTACTATTTGCAAAACCTCTTAGCGCTGCATGGGCATCATTATATTCATTTGGTAATTGTTCTCCTTTTAAATAGTTAACCTTATCTAATTTGGTCATTATATTTACATCGATACTCCCAATTTTAAGGTTTTTATCAATCCAACTACTTACCTCTTCCGAGTTTGTTTTTACTACTTTTTGAAAATCTTTTTTTAACGCAGAAAAATCTGGAAGCATTTCCATATACTTTTCAAATTCTCCTTTTGCATCATGATAACTGTTTTTAAGCGATTCAAAAGTCTGTTTGGTAATTGTATCAACAGTATTTAAATATGCCGTAATTCTTTTTGCTCTATAATCTTCTACTTTGGTTGTAATTTCTTGGTATGAAAGTTTAAAAAGGTTCGAATAATGTTTATTCATCCTTTCAATTAAATGATCATCTACAATAGATACCACTGATGAAATACCATATTTTGCGATTTTTATAGGACTATCAATAGTAAAAGCAAGCCCCATTACCGGTATATGGAATGAGTGTGGTTTAAAATTGTTTTGAGACATAGTTGTTTGTTGTTTGTTGTTTGTTGTTTGTTGTTTGTTTAGTAAAATTACACTTTTAATTTAATTCTACAATCAATAAAATAAGAGATTTACTATCTATTTTATCATAATGAAAAATTCTTTAATCCCAATCATCTAATAATCTTTTTTGTCCTTTTAATTTCTGTATTTTAGTGATGTCTTGACTCATTTCTATGACTCCTTTATATACCCCCTCTTTGTCTCTAATTGCAAAATACCGAATATGAATCATTTTATCTTTAAACGGAATCCAAAATTCGGCTACGTCCTTTGTCCCTGCCTTAAATTCTTCTACAATTCTAAGTACTAAATGTACAGATTTTGGTGGATGGCAAAATTTAACTTCTCTACCTATAATCCCTTTACTTCTTGGAAAAACACGATTATCACCACGATTGTAAAATATTACTTTGTCGTTTTCATCTACATAGGTAATATCTACTGGCAAAAATTTTAACAACATATTTACCTGTTCTGGTGTCATATATCCCTCATCATAATGAAATGTATTTTCGATATCAAAAGATAGTTTCCGTTCTTTTGTATCTTGGCTCGGGTGTATATATGCTTCCTTTTTTATTTCAGGGTATCTCGTTGGTTTATTGGGCAACATCCATCCGATTTCTTCATCACCAATATAAAATTCTTCCCAATCTTCTTTGGTTAATAATTCCATTGCATTTGGAAATAATTTCATGTCTTCAATACTCATCAAGCGAATAAGTCCTTCAATTAAATATGGAATATCATTAATAATTTTATCAATTTTCCTTTCTTCATTATATGTATTCAATAAACGAATTTGGTCTCTTAAATTATCATGAAAAGACCACATTCCTTGACTTGGCCCCTCCCATCCATGTTTTTCTAAATACGGAAATAATTGATTTTCTTTTCTTGCAAATCGTTTTTCTACATTGGTCAATTCGTTGAAAATATTAAAATATTTCTGAAAATCTTCCTTCGGATTTACTTCTCGTAACTCTAATAATATATCTTGAATTAAGGCACTTTCCTCGTAATATACTTTTACAGGGTGTCCTTCTGGTAGTTTTTCTACTTCTGGTAAAAATGAATTCATGTCTCTTTTTATTTACAAACAAAAATAAAAGATAAATTTATCTTTTATTGTAACAAAAGAGACTTTTTTTGATAATTTTTAAGATTGATGTTTAATTTTTTCATACAACTTTACTAGAGATTGTAATAATTCTACAGGAGTTGTTAATATTTGATAATGATTTTGCCCAAACATTTGTGGAAAATAATATTTTGCATTGGCTTCTATTGCCAAAGCGTAACTATTTATTTGTCGCTCATTAAGTTCTCTAAGTGCTTGCTTCACATCGCTTACACCATATTTACCTTCGTACTTATCATAATCGTTTGGCTTTCCATCAGAAATTAAAATTACCCATTTATTTTTAGTACTACGCTTATCTAATAAGGCTCCTGAATGACGTAATGCTGCACCAATTCTTGTATAGCCACTTGGCTCAACAGCACCAACTTTAAACTTTGCTTTTTGCCAATCTTCATCAAAATCTTTAATGGTAATATATGATGAATGGTTCCTCGTTTTTGAATAAAAACAATCGATAGAAAAATCGACATTAAATTCATCTAATATCTCTCCGAATAAGATAGATACTTGTTTTTCAACATCAATAACTCTATTATTTGCAGCGTAACCATCACTAGATAAACTTACATCTAACAACATTAAAATAGAGAGGTCTTTTTCTTTTTTCCGTTTAGATAAATATATTTTTTCTGATGGTGTATGACCAGAATGCACATCAACAAACAAGTCTGTAATTGCGTCAATATCAAACTCCTCTCCTTGTGTTTGCCGTCTTTGTTGCTGATATTTATTATTTACATTAGTCAACATTTTCCGTAAACCAGCAAGTGTAGAACGGTTATCTGCCAATGTTTTTTTATAATACGGAACATCGCTTTTTAAAATTGATTTCGGGTACACTTTACAGAAATTCTCTTTGTAATTCCGTTTTGCATAATCCCATTCGTCATATAAAACGTGATACCCTTTATCATCTCTTTGAGCAGATTCTGAAACTGTTGTATTCTCAACAAAATCAGCTTGATACACAGAATGCGCGGTATCATCTACACGAACAGTATATTTCATATTCAAATCTTCTAGTGCATTTTCATGCTCATCTAGTTCATCTTCACCATCCATATCTCTAAAGTTTCCACCAAATTCTTCGGCAGTTTCTACTTTTTCAAATTGATGCTGTAAAACGGCATCTTCTAACTGTTTTTGGTCTATTTGCACAGAGATTATTTCTTCAACAGCACTTGCTTTTAAGATAGTTTTTGGTTCTTCAGTTGCTGTTTTTACTTTATCAGTAAAGTTTTTAAGTGTGTCTTTTAAATCGTCTTCTTTTGTATTACGCATCCATTTTCCGTAGAGAAAAGAATAATCTACTTCCTTCTTTTTTTGAGGATTTTCGGTAAAGAATTTATAAAATTGTTGATGGCTTTTTTCTGTAATCGGAAACTGCTCAAACAGGGTTGGTAATATTTTTTCTGTGGATGCAAATGCTTTTTCTTGCGACTCTTCTAAATTATGTTCAGTTTCATCAAACCAATTTAAGTTTTGATTTTTTTGAATCGACAAATACAAAACTCTAAATAAATAAAATGAAATATTTTCTTCTGTAGTAGGAAAAAAAACGATGGTTTTAGGCAAGAAAAAATTATTGTTTTTATAACCTCCTTCTCTCTCTGCCACATAAATATCAATTGATTTTCCTGTAATTGCACGCGCAAAAACAGTTAATCGAGATTTTATATCCTCTAAATTTACAGCATGAACTAAATTGGCTTCTTTTACTTTTTTTCGCCTTTTAAAATAATTGGCAAATTTTGTAAAAATATACGCGTCTGGTTCAAATTCAATCATAATTTCAATCTTATAGTAAAAGCTTCACTCAAATAAAACGCTTACTTTTAAATCATTAAATCACTTAAATCTTTTAGTGCTTGTACAACATCTAAATCATCCGTTAATGGTTCAACTACAGCAACATGTACTGCCAAACGTTTTGGTAATCCTGTATGAATTAGTTTTGCAGCATCAATTAACAAACGAGTTGAAACGGTTTCTGTTAAGCCTAATTCGGTTAAATTTCTAATTTTAGTAGCAATATTTACCAATTTTTTAGCAATATCTTTCTCAACTTGAGTTTCGTTTATTAAAATTTCCTGCTCAATTTTTGCTTCTGGATATTCAAAAGAAATAGCAACAAATCGTTGTCTTGTTGATGGTTTTAACTCTTTAAACCCTCGTTGATAACCAGGATTAAATGAAGCTACTAACATAAAATCTTTGTGTGCTTTTACATTTTCGCCTAATTTATCAATAAACAATTCTCTTCTGTGATCTGTTAATGAGTGAATGGCAACAATAACGTCTGGTCTAGCTTCTGCAATTTCATCTAAATAAATAATGGCACCTTCTTTTACAGCTGTTGTTAAAGGACCGTCTAACCAAATAGTTTCTGCTCCTTTAATAATATACCGACCAATTAAATCGGTAGAAGAGGTTTCTTCATGACAAGAAATGGTAATCAATTTTTTACCTAATTGATGTGCCATAAACTCGATAAATCTTGATTTTCCTGTTCCTGTTGGTCCTTTTAGTAAAAACGGAATTTTACTTTTATATGCGTGTTCAAAAACTTCTACTTCTTTACCTACTTGATGATAATATGGTGTACTCATTTTAATTTTCTTATTTTATTTTTACAAAGTTACGAGAAGTTATAAGATATTTATCTATTTGTGTATTTTTCCAAGATTTCTCTTGGCTATTATTTAATCCTTTTACCGTAAAATTAATTGCTAACGTATCATTATTTCTGTAAATTATTATTTCTTCAAAGGTATTCTGAATTGCTGATTTTATAGGTAAATTAGGACATTTATTTAACTTATAAGAAGCCATCATATCATTTGAAAACCATTGTAATAAAAATGTTAAATGTTTTGAATTACATTCATCTTCTATTTTAAGCTCTTTTAATATTTTACATTTTCTCTTTGATAACGTACTGTCACATTCATTCCCATAAGCATACAAATACCATGTCAACAATGCTTTTTCAGGTTCATTTATTTGGTGTAAATAATCTGTATCAATCACATTATCTTGTAAAACAATATATGCTACTTTCGTTTTATTTGATGTACATGAAATAAAAAAGAAAACTAAAAAAAGGGCTGTATATTTCATCTTATAAAAAAGTCAGAGTTAAAGTTAGTTATAAACCTCAACTCTGACAAAAAATAATCAACTAAAAAATTATTTTGATGATGAAAATAACTTTGGTTTAAAGGTAAACATTACCCAAGCCCAACTGTTATTTCTATCTTTATCTCCTCCTTTTAAAACTTCCATAGTTTCAGTAGCAAACATTCTTGAATATCCTGAACTTACAGTAATATCCTTCGTTAATTTATAACCAACAGTAACATCTATTTCTGTACCTAACTTAGCATCCATTTTTGTTGTTCCGTTATAAACATCAGCAGCTGCAGAGAAAAAGTGCGGAATTATTTTTGCAGAAAATTTATCTTTTTTATATGCTACTGTAAAATTAATATCATTTAACCCTACTGACCCCCCATGGTTTCCTACATAAAAATAATCCATCCATCCATTAAATTTATGATTTGTACCAAATAAGGGAGCAAATGATTTTGCGTCTGATGATACATCATTCATATCTTTCCCAGAAAGGTGCTCCATACCTGCTGAAACTGAAAAATTAGCATTTATTTTATATCCAATATTTCCTGCGTAATAAGATGTACTCACATTATTTCCTACTAATTTTCCTGTTTGAAAATAAGTAGCTGCATTTACTTTAAAGTTACCTGATTTATAGGTTAATCTTGGTCCTATAGTTTGCATATAATTTACAGTTTGCTCTCCTGTATTTAAATATTCTACTCCTGTATTTAACAGTAAAAAACTCAATCCGAAGTTATTAAACTTCCCATGATACCAAGCGTATTGAAAGTTTTTATACCCTGCTGCATTGCTATATAAAACATCAACACCTCCTTGATTATCAGCGTTCATTGCAAACCCAACATCTACTCTATTATTTGTATTTGGTGTGTATTTTAAAATAAATGCATCGTGGCTACGAGCTTGTTGTGCCCAACCTACAGAACCAAATATTCTATGATCGTCATAAACTATTTCTTGTCTCCCTAATTTTAAAGAAACTTTGTTTGATAAAATTGCTTCTGCCCAAGCTTCATGCAACGCATTGGCTTTATCGTTTGCTGATAGCGTACTTACCTCTCCCCAAACTCTTACGTTTTGTAAGGAAACAAATGCTTTTAATGTTTCACTTTTGTATCCAAAATTTAATCGTGTACGTTGCGATATAAAATTACTTCCTTTAGTACCAGGAACCATTAGTGTTTTATATCCATTTTTACTTTCTGCACGAGGTCTCACCTCTGCAGACAAATTAAATGTTTGTGCTGAAATTGCTGTTGTAAATAATACAACTAATGCAATTGTTGAAATTACTTTTTTCATAATATATATTTAATTGTTTTTTAAAATTTAATACTTGTTTTAATAAAATAGGATCTTCCCCAAAGTTGAATGTTTCTTTCGTGAGCTTCACCAATTTGGTTTACTGTTTCAATATCTGTCACATCAAATAAATTTTTTGCACCAACTGATACCGAAAATGTATTATTAAAAAATCTTTTTGATAATGAAATATCTAAATTGCTATAATCATCTCTTGTTGTTTCTTTTAAAACATCTACACCTGCTACTTTTTCAATAAAATGTCCGCTTCGTTTACCAGAATATTTATAAAATGCATTCATATCTAATCCTAATGATTTTACAGTATATAAAACGGATGTGTTTAATGATGGCGAAAACATAAATGCTCCCGAATCAAAATCATCAGAATATTCTATAAAACGTCCTAAATAAGAAAAACCTACGTTTATGTTTAAATTTTCAACTGCTTTATATCTTACATTTATTGAAGAGTTGATTAATTTTATTTTATTTAAGTTTATGTAATGTCTTTCGGTAGTTAAATCAAGAGGTAAACCAACAATAGTTTCTTTACTTAAACCAATTAGGTCTTTTATTTCATTATATACAATTGATGGCTCTACTGAAATATAATTTCCGTTATCAAGGTTTTTTTGATAGGTATAAAAAACATTAAAACTATTTGATGTTTCTAAACCTAAATCTTTATTACCTCTTAACATTACCGTTTTAAACCCAATAGGTGTAAAAAAAGATGGTGTAAAATCTAAATATAACTCTTTAATACTAGGTGCTCTATACCCGTGTGCATAGGCAATTCTTAAAGAATTATTATTATTGATTTTATATTTTAAATTGATGGCTGGAGACCACAAACTATTAAAAGTAGTATTGTTTGTATATCTTAACGCTGGTTGTATTTCAAGCTTATTCAGATTATAGTTAATACTTGCAAATAATGATGCGTTTTGTATATCTTGTTTTCCATCTAAAATTCTATTCCCTTTTGCAAGGTCTGATTCATACTCAAAACCTAAAACATACTTTAATTTAGAATCGTTTTTAGAATTTGCATATTGTCCTTTGGTAAAAAAAGTATTGAAATAATTAGCATTTTCAAACGGATTATTTTCAATAAGGGTTGACGAACCATCTGCAGGTAAAAATTTATACGACTCATCATAACGATCATAATCTAAGTAAGAAACTGTAAACTCAATAAAATTATCATTTTTAAGTTTTCCTTGAAAATTTAAAGAATTGTCAAACCTTTTGGTAGTATAATCTATATCTGTTGCTTTTGTTCCTCTAACCTTACCTAGTGTGTGTACCAATTCTTCTGAGATATCACTTGAAAAACGAAGTTTAAAATCACCTATTTTTCTTAAATATTTAAAATTAGTATTATACAATCTTTTTTTAGGCCAATTTAATGTTCTTATCAGATTTTTATCTGTATTTAAGCCATTAAAATATGTATAACCAGCACCTACTTTAAAAATATTTTCACCTTCTTGTATCCCAATAATAGCATTTACTCTTTTTAAATCAATAGCTTCATAATACGCAGTTAAATTCCCTTCAATCTGTTTGTTTTGATTTTTTTTGGTGATAATATTAATTGTGCCACCCATAGCATTTGTGCCATAAAAAACAGAAACCGGACCTTCAATTACTTCAATTCTATCAACATTATCTAGATTGATTTGATTGAGGTTCAATACACCATTTACACGACCAATTAAGGGAACTCCATCAATAAGAATTTTAATATTTTCTTTAGAAACACCGTTTAATTCGATTCCTGCACCAAATGAGGCATTGAATGAAAAATCTACATTCATTTCTTGACGCAACAATTCTGTTAAATTAATTGCTGCTTTTGCTTTAATGGTTTTATTTTTAATTACTCTAACTTTATAAACTGCATTTTTTTCTGTGGTGGGTGCGTATTGTGCAGTAACTATTATTTCGTCTAATCTTGTTACCTTGGTTGTATCCTTTTGCTGTTGCGCAATCATTTTATTAGAAAAAAAAAGCAATACAAGTCCTATTGAGATAAATAACTTACTCATTTTTAGTTGTTTTTAGTTGTTTTTTTAAACAGGCAAGTAACTAAATATTACTTGCCTGTTCTTATCAGTCTATTTATTTTGAGAGTTAATAAATATCGTGAGTAGTATTGTAAACATTAAATTTTCCTGTTGGATTTTCAACCCAATCTCCTTGAATTATTTGTTTTACTTTAAGAGTTTTGTCATTATAAATAACAATGGCACTCTTTTTACCCATAAAGTAAGAAACCCATACTTCATTACCAGCTTTATTGTACTCAAAATGCACAGCTCTACCATCTACACCTTCTGGAGCAGTAAGTGTTTTCTTTAATTCTAAAGTGCTTATATCAAATACATCTACGGAAGAATTTAATTTTGCATCAGGATTTAAAGTTCTATCAACCCATAAATGTTTAGATTTTGGGTGTGATTTTACAAATAATGCTCCACCACCAGAGCCAGAAGCTTTCACTTCTTTAACAACTGTCCACTGTCCTTTTCCTGGGTTCGTTTTAATAAATGATAATTTATTTTCACCTAAATGAGAAGTTACCCAAAGGTTACCCCATTTATTTTTAATATTAGTTCCTCTACCTGGGTGAGGTTTGATACCTGTTTCAATAATTTTAACTAATTTTTTGTTAGGTACATCAATTACAACAATTTTATTACTTGCATTTGCTGCTACTAAGAAATAGTGTCCTGTTGAATCAAAACCACCATCATGTAAAAAACGTGCTGTAGGAATTTCAGTAATTTTCGGATTTTTAGGATCTATATAATTTACAATAGCTACCATCCCTCTTTCTTTGATATTACAAATCCAAACTGGATCTGTATGAGATGCTACAATTGATGCTACACGAGCTTCTTCAAGGTATTCTTTATCACCATCACAAGCTTTACCCGCAGTTGGTGTAACACTTAAAGGTTCTAATGTTTGTGCGTCTAAAATAGCAATATGACTTGGGCTATACCCACCAAATACTAAGTATTTATCTTCATATCCTTTAAATTTAGAAACTTCTACTGAACGTGCGTCAAAACCACCTTTTACTTCTGCAACAATTGTTGGCACTTTAGTATAGGTATCTATCATCGTAATTTTCCCGTCTCTACCTACAGAATAAATATATCTACCAGAAGCTGAAGTTCTTAAAATATGAACTGCAAATCCTGTTTTTAATACTACTAATTTTTCTTTAGTATCTCCATCAATAATAGCAACTTTCCCAGCATCACGCATAATTACACCAAAAAAGTTTTTAATGTTTTTATTATGTTGTGGTTTTGTTGGTCTGTCTGCAACAGGAACTATTAATTTCCAAGAGTCTTTTATTTCTTTTAATCCATAAGGTGGAATTATCGGTGGATCTACTTGTAGAAATCGAGTTAATAATTCGATATCTGCATCAGCTATTACACCTTTCCATTCTGGCATCCCTCCTGCGGTTCCATTTTCAATAAACACTTTTAATCCTGCTGCTCCTAATGCTTTTGTTGCTGGTGCTTTTCCATCTCCATCAGGTAAAAGAGAAGGTCCTGTTGCTCCTTTTCTACTAGAACCATGACAACCAGCACATTTATCAAAATAAATTTCTGCTCCTCGTTCCATTTCAGCATCAGTAATCTGAATTCCTGAAGTAGCTTTCGTTCCCTTTTTACTTGAGTAATCTACTCCTTTTTTCTTATCGCTTTTACAACTCACAATTAATGCGAAAGCTGCAATTAACGAGATAAAACCAAGTTTTTTCATTTTTTTACTTTTGTTAAATTATTTTTATTGAACAGTAATAAAAGAGTAACTACTCCTTTATTAAACTACCTCAAAAGTAACATTTGTTACATTTTTGTTTTATGATATTTATCATCTATTCTAACCTCTTTATTATTAAGAATCAATTTAAATAAAAGATTTGAAAAATAACTATATAAAAAAAGAGGAAACACTAAAAGTGTTTCCTCTTTAAAATGTTTACAACAAAACAATTACTCATTTTTAAGCTCTAACTGAATTGCTTTAGGAAACAAAATATTATTTTCTAAATGTATATGCTGATGCAAATCTTGCTCAAACTCTTCTAATTTTGCATACAATGCTTTAAATGTATTACAAGCACCTTCTGGCGGTGTATAATTATTAGATAATTTGGCTATTTCTTTAAAAAGATTTCCTGCATTTTCATGCTCATCTTCCATCATTTTTATGGGATTATTTACTGTTCCAAAATGTGGAGTTTCTAGTGTTGTTCCTTCTTTTTCTGCATTTGCTAATTTCTTAATAAACGGAAATAAAATTAACTCTTCCTTTTTCATATGCGTAGTTAATTCATTAGCTACATCAGTAAATAATGCATTAATTTTTACAACTTCTGTGTAATGATGCCCATGAACTTTAGCAACTTTATTTGCATACTGAAGCAATAACGGAATATTTTCTTCTACATATGTATGATGTACATTTACAATATGATCTACTAAAAAATCTAATTTCCAACTATTATAATTATATGCGTTAGATGTAACGCTATCAATAGCGTCTAATTCTTCTTTTAAAACGGCATAGTCAACCCTATTTTTTAGACAGGCTTTTTCTATGGTAATTCCGCCTCCACAGCAAAAATCAATACCGTGTTTTTTAAATATATGTGCAGATTTTATATTTTTAGTAACTACTTCTGCTACTGTTTTTTGATTTGTAACCTCCATATTTTTTTTCTTATTTTGATGTTTCAATAATCTTTGAAATCGTTTCTTTATTATCAACACCTAAGCCTTCTTGTTGGTGCACTAGTTCTCCTCCTTTATTAAAAACACTTATAATATTTGAATGTGAAAAATCCATAGGAGAAATTTCTTTATATTTTACTGCCAATACGTTTGCAAATTCTCTAACACTGCTAACAGTTCCTTGTAAGAAAGTCCATTGTTCTCCATCCATAAAATTTTCTTTTGCAAATTCTTTTAATCGTTTTGGTGTATCCGTTTCTGGATCTATACTGATTAAAACATATTGTACATTTTTTATTTTTTTAGCTTCAATTTTCTGCTCAATTCCTCTCATATCAGCTACCAATCTTGGGCAAGCAGCTTTACACGTTGTATAAATCATAACTATTACCAAGGTTTTTCCTTTCAACTCTTTTAACTGAATAGATTTTCCCTCTTCGGTATTCCATTTACTCGTTAAATTAAAAATTGATTCTTCTGATATTTCATCTGCTAATACTTTTTTAGATGATTCTTTTATCAGCTCTAAATCCATTTTACAAACAGGGCAACTTCCTTCTTTAGAATATACTTTTTCTCCTTCACATTTCATTGGACATTGATACGTTGCTGTATTTTCTTTACAAGAATTTATCAATACAAATAAAAAAACAAGGGGTATATATTTTAGTAATTTCATTGTTTTATTTTTTATTTTTAGTGGTTTTCACACATCTAAAACCTAAGTTTCTCATCGTGTATTTTGCTTTTACACTTCCTCTAATTGCATAACGCATAAAGGCGGCATAATTCATTAAATCGGTAGCATTTATTGCCGCACTTCCACAGAATAAATTACTATCGTTATCTACATCTTTTCTAGATTCTCCAGAAATTAAGACCGAATTAAAATCTGATGTCCATTCCCAAACCAATCCATGTAAATCATAAACTCCCCAATAATTTTTAAAGGTAGAACCTATGTTATTGTTAAACGTTTTAGGTTTTTCATACCAAGACAAAATATACTCATTATAGGTTTTAATGGTTCTTGCATCTGGTTGTGTTTTATTTGCCATAGCAGCATATTCCCATTCGTCTATTGTTGGTAATCGTTTTCCTTTACACTCACAATATGCATTTGCAGCAAACCAAGAGATATTGGTAATTGCAGCATTTAATGATTGAGTATCTGATAATTTAGTGTCTGATTTCCATTTAGTCAAATAGCTTTTATCAGCAAATAAGCGAAGTACTTTTGATCTTTTCCACTTCGGATATTCTTTTACAAATGCTACAAATTGCTGATTTGTTACTGGATATACATCCATTTTAAAATCTGTAATCGTTACCTGTAAAGAATCTCTTCCGTATAAAGGAGTATAGGTTCCTCCTTTTATTGAAACCATTTTAGATTGGCAACTTGCATTGCTTGTGTATAGAAATAACATACAAAATACCAATCTTAAAATAGTTTTCATTGAATTGAATTAAATATAATTAATGACCGCTTTTAACTTCTTGAACGGTACTTACTTTTACATTCGTTTTGTTATTGCCCCAAGAATTATATACATACGTTAATACATCTGCAACTTCTTCATCAGTTAAAGTTTGCTTAGTCATTACACTGTTATATTTTTTACCGTTTACAGTAATCTCTCCTGTTTTACCATGTAATACAACTCCGATAGCTCTTTTAACATCTGCGTTTAAGTAATCTGATTTTGCCAATGGTGGAAATGCATTTGCAATACCTTCCCCATTTGCTTGGTGACATGCAAAACAGGTTTTTGTGTATAAATCTTTACCTGCAGCGATTTTTTCTACTAATGTCTTGTTCGTTTTAACAACAACTTTCTTAGCGTTAGGATCTGTAGGCATTTCTTGAATTGTTCCTCCTTCTGGATTGTAAATTCCTTCTTGAACTACACCCGAATATAATTTTTTATTTTCTTCTCCTTTTACTTTTAACATTCCTAAAGCACCTTTATTAAACGCTCTAAAAATTGAGTGATCTACAATGATAAATGTTCCAGGAACATCTACTTTAAACTCTACAATTGCAGCTCCACCTGCTGGTATTAATGTTGTTTGTACATTTTTATTAACCATTGATCCTCCCTCAACATTCACTCTGTCAAAAATTTCTCCAATTACATGAAAAGAAGATACCAAGTTTGGTCCACCATTACCAACATATAAACGTACTGTTTCACCTACATTTGCAGTAATTGCATTATCGCCTGTTAAAGAACCAACTTTACCATTAAACACTACATAATCTGCTTGTTCTGCTACCGCTTTTGTCATATCAAAAGCCTGTAAACCTGGTGCTCCGTTTTTACCTTTTGTGTAAAAATCTCCTTGCATAATGTAATATTCTTTATCCACTTTTGGTAAACCTCCTGCTGGTTCCACTAAAATTAAACCATACATTCCGTTTGCAATATGCATTCCTACTGGTGCAGTTGCACAGTGGTACACATATAACCCTGGATTTAAGGTTTTAAAGTTGAATTTTTTACTATGACCTGGCGCTACAAAAGAAGATGTCGCTCCTCCACCAGGACCAGTTACTGCATGTAAATCTATATTATGTGGTAATTTATTATCAGGGTGATTTGACAAGGTAAATTCTACTTCGTCACCCACACGAGTTCTAATAAAACTTCCTGGTACAGAACCTCCAAAAGTCCAATAAATATACGTTGTTCCGTCTGTCATGGTTCCTTCTTCTTCAAGAATTTCCATATCAACAATTAATTTTTTAGCAGGTCTATCTCCTACTGATTCTGGTACATTTGGTGGCGATGTAAGATTCGCTTTCATGGTTCCTTTTACAGAAATACTCGCTGTGTTTTTTGTTGTTTTTGTATCATTTTTTGATTCTCCACAGCTCGTTAATAAAATTACTGCTGATAATACAAATGCAAATTGTGCAACTGTAGTTTTTAAATTTTTCATTTAGATTGATTTTAGTTTTTATTATTTTCTTTTTTTTTTACATTTTTACAAAAAAATAAAGGCTATATTTTTTTGACAAATATAGCCTTTATCTATTGATTATTCTATGCTTCTAAAGCTTCATCAGTTGGTTGACCATGCTTTACAAAATCCATGATATACATTATAATTCCTGTTGAAAACAAGGTTGCACATAGAATTAATACGATAAAATGAACTTCTGTCATTTTTTGAACTTCCATAAAGTCCATTTTCATCATACGCTCTAAATATACTTGTGCTACACCAGCTACTCCAAAAGCAACCGTCATACCAATCATACCAATATTAGAAAACCAAAATGCCATTCTTCCTAAGCTACTATCGTATAATTTTCTACCTGTCATGTTTGGTAAACTGTAACTAATAATTGCTAACACAATCATTGCATACGCACCCCAAAATGCTAAGTGACCGTGCATTGCAGTAACTAAAGTACCATGTGTGTATAAGTTTGTTTGTGGTAACGTATGTGCAAACCCTAACAATCCTGCACCAACAAAAGATACAATTGCTGCACCAAGAGTCCAATACAACGCTAGTTTATTTGGATGTTTTTTCTCTCCTTTTCTGTACATGTTTACAGCAAATAATGCCATTGCTAAGAATGCTAAAGGCTCTAATGCAGAGAAAATACCTCCAACAATTAACCAAATTTTATTTACACCAATATAATAGTAGTGATGTCCTGTTCCTAAAACTCCAGAAAGGAAAGTTAACCCAACAATTACATATAACCATTTTTCAATTACTTCTCTATCAACTCCTGTAAGTTTGATTAATAAGAAAGATAAAATACCTCCCATAATTAATTCCCAAACACCTTCAACCCAAAGGTGAACAACCCACCACCTGAAGAAAGAATCTGTTACTTGACTGTCAAAAGGTAACATTCCTGGCAAGTAAAGTAATGCTGCAAAGAATAGTCCCATTGAAAGAACTAATGCAGTTGTTGTTCTGCGTTTTCCTTTGTATAAGGTCATTAAAATAATGTATAAAAATAATAGTACATTTACTACTACTAGATAATCAAGTCCTCTTGGAATTTCAAGAAATTTACGTCCTTCCCAAATATTAAAGTGAAACCCAATAATTGCTGCAACACCTACTAATGCTAATGTGACTAATTGAACGTAAGCTAATTTTACACTTACCAATTCTATTTGTGCTTCTTCTGGAATAATATAATATGCTGCTCCCATAAAACCTGATAATAACCAAACTACCAATAAATTAAGGTGAACTGCTTTTGCGGTGTTAAACGGAATAATTTCATGCAAACCATCAAATCCTGCATGTGCAAATCCCATTATAAAAC
>CAZZNK010000055.1:0-15624 GCA_964655585.1 uncultured Flavobacteriaceae bacterium | reverse complement strand
TTCTTTAATGGTTCTGATAGAGATACTGGATGGTTTCAAGCAAGACACAATACAGCTATAAATAGAGGGCAAGGTTATACAATGAAAAGTACAGGTGCAGCAAACCAAAACTTTACCTTTGTAGGAAAACCAAATGATGGTTCTATTTTATTTAATCTTACCGCTAGTAAATATAGTTTATTAGGAAACCCATATGCAAGTAATTTAGATTTACATGACTTCATTTCTACAAATCTAGGAGCAATAGACGGAACTGTATATTTTTGGGAACATGTTGGAGAACTAAATGTAGGAGGATGGGTAGAAGGTCATGGTAGAGCTAATTATATTGGAGGTTATTCTTCAAGAACAATAGACGCAAGCGTAGCTGCATCAGCGATACTTACACTTGGTGGAGACCCCGGAACATTAACAAGCGGTACATACCACTCTCCAAGTAGATATGCAGTACCAGGACAAGGATTCTTTGTACAGGCTTCTACTACAGGAGGCACATTGCGATTTGAAAACTCACATAGAACACATTTAAAAGAAACGGGGGCTACTGCTTCTTTATTTATGAGAGATGATAATGTACAAAATAATGATTTAATCCCTCTTTTAAAATTAGGATTTGAATATTACAATGAAAATCAAGTACCTATTCATAGACAATTAGCAATTACTTTTAGAAGAGGAAAAACATTTAACTATGAAAGTGGTTATGATGCCGAAATAATTGATGTACAACCTACAGACGCCTACTTTAAATTTAATCAATCAGACAAAAAATTAGTAATTGCTGGTATCAAGGAAATAGATGAACAATTACAAGTACCTATTACTATTTTAGTAGATACTGATGATTCTCTATTTTTGAGAACTGATTTAAAAGAAAATATTAATAAAACTATTTATCTTTTTGATAAAGTAGAGGGTACTTATTCTGATTTTGCTACCCCTATTGAATTAACACTTCCAAGAGGAACGTATTCAGATAGATTCTTTATTACATTTCAACAAACTGCATTAGATGTAAAAGATAATGTCTTAACGAGCAATCAATTATCTGTTTTTTCTGATACTACAACGAATGAACTTGTTATTAAAAATAATAATAATTTAGACATACAAAAAGTAGCAATCTATACTATTTTAGGGCAAGAAATAAAAAGTTGGAAAAATTTAGAAAAACTATCCGAAAATAGATTAAAAATAAACAATTTATCTTCGGCTATTTATATTGTAAAAATAACAACCGATAAAGGAAACCTCAATAAGAAAATATATCTTAAAAATTAAGAAAACCAAAAAAGAGCTACTTAACCAAGTAGCTCTTTTAGTTTATAAATGGTAGTATCTAACTCTTCCACCGTAGTATTTTTACTAAACGAAAAACGAACAGATGCTTTATTCAATTCGTCATCCTCTAAAAAAGCGCTCAATACATGAGAGCCTTTATTACTTCCACTTTGGCAAGCAGAACCTCCTGAAACTGCAATTCCTGCTAAATCTAAACCAAATAACAACATATTATTTTGTTTAGAGAAACGAGCATTCACTATTTTATAACTACTTTTTTCTAAATTTTCTGATAGCCCGTTAAAAATAATATCCGAGAAATTTATTTTTAATGCATCTATAAAATATTTTTTTAGTAATGTTACATCATTTACAGTATTACTCATATTGTTTCCTGCAATTTCTAAAGCCTTTTCCATTCCAATAATTGCATGTACATTCTCTGTACTAGACCTTGCTCCTTTTTCTTGATTTCCACCGTGCAAAATAGGCTGAATGCCAAATCCCTTTTTAAAATACGCAAACCCTACTCCTTTTGGTCCATGAAATTTATGCGCACTTGCTGCAATAAAATCTATGGGTGCTTTTTGTAAATCAATCTTATAAAAGCCAATACCTTGTACGGTATCAGAATGGAATAAAGCATTGTGCTTTTTACAAAGAAATGAAACTTCATCCAAAGGTAAAATGTTACCAATTTCATTATTTACAAACATCAAACTTACCAATGTTTTATTTTTTATATTTGATAAAATTAATTCTAAGTCATCTAAATCTACCGAACCAAATGCATCAATTTTTACATAAACAACATTGATATTGTAAGTGATTTTTAAAGACTCTATGGTATGCAACACTGCATGGTGCTCTAAACGAGACGTTATAATAGTTTGTACACCTAAATTAGCAACGGCATTGTGTAAAATTAAGTTATCTGCTTCTGTACCTCCTGCAGTGAAAATAATTTCGCTTGCAGTTACATTAAAATGTTTGGCTATATTTTTTCTTGCAGTTTCTACGGATGCTTTTGCTTTCCGCCCAAATTGATGTGTAGAAGACGGATTCCCGAAATTATCTTGCATAGAAGTATGCATTACTTTAATAACATCTGGATGCATTGCAGTAGTTGCTGCATTATCTAAATAGATTTTTTTCATACTACAAAAATAATCTTTTAGAATGGATTTAAAATTACTAATTAAAAAGAGATTGCGCCACTGCATTCTCAATCACGTATACTTTTTTTCTTTTGATTCTTTCCTTTTGATTCTCTTTTAATCAATCCAATTTTTAAAATCTTTTACACGCTCTCTACTAACAATAATTTCTGTATCATTATACGAATTCAATATCAGTTTTAAACGACTGTTTGAGTAAGCAATAATATCTTTTATTGCATTAATATGGACAATGAATGTTCTGTTTACTCTAAAAAACTGTTCAGGGTTTAGTTGTTCTTGCCAATGCTCTAAAGAATTATCAATCAAATAATTTCTGTTGGTATTTGTGTGAATATAAGTAGCCTTATTTTCACTAAAAAAACATTCAATTTCATCTACATGAATTATTTTTATATGTTGACCGATTTTAATGGTAAATCTTTTTTTAAACTTTCTATCAATCGGATTGATTAACAAACGCCTAATCTCATCTATATTTACTTTTAAATCGGTTTCTTTTGGTAGATTTTCTTTAAATTTATCTACCGAAATTTTTAATTCATCTTCATCAATTGGCTTTAGTAAATAGTCAATACTATTTAATTTAAAGGCTTTTAGCGCATATTCATCATAGGCAGTGGTAAAAATAATGGCAGATTTTACAGTAACCACTTCAAAAATTTCAAACGACAAACCATCTGATAACTGAATGTCTAAAAATATTAAATCTGGATGTTTATTTTTTTGAAACCAATCAATCGATTCTTCTACCGAGTGCAACATTGTTTGCGCATCAATATCTAATGTTTTTAACATTCTGCTCAACCTTCTTGCGGCAGGCTTTTCATCTTCTATAATTAGTACATTCATTTTTTAAAACTGTTTATGCGTTTATTTATTTAACTGTTAAATCGTTTATTATCAACTAAAAACTTTCTAACGCTCTACTTTTAAACTAGGTTACTTATCTTTATCCATCAATTCTTTCACCTTTTTTTCTTCCCAATTTTTTCCAAAAAAGATATCAGCCCCAAAAACTTTAAATGCATGAAATACGAGTCCTATCCCCCACCAAAACCAAAGTGAACCAAATCTAAAGTCTGAGATTACTTCAAAGAAATTACTATCAAAATTTATATTTCTTATCATTCTAAAACCACTCAACGCAAAGTTAATAATAATGTACGCTGCTAAATGTTTGTAAAACTTTTTTAGCTCTTCAACTCTTTGAACTGCTTTTGAGTATTTTTCTCTCTGCTTTTTATTGTCTATAATTTCCATATTTAAAATCTTTTACTACGTTTATCTTCTTCGTCCATTAATTCTTTAATCTTTTTTTCTTCCCAATTTTTACTAATGAATGATTTGAATCCGAAAACTCCCATCCAATGAAAAAAGATACCAATCCCCCAGAAAAACCAAGTAGAATAAACACCTATATGTGTAAAAGCTTCCCAAAGTGTATATTCTCCGTCAGAATCTGTTGATAAGCCATAAATAATCATACTGCTTAGAAATATATTTACAATAATATAAACTGATAAATGAATGTAAAATCCTTTTATTTTCTCTACTCGTTTTTTAGCAAGTATGTATTTTTGTTCTTCGTTATAATTTGTTTGCATCATTTTATTTTTATTGATTTCTAAATACTGAAAACTACTCATCGTCCATCAATTCTTTTATCTTTTTATCTTCCCAATTTTTGCCTAAAAACATACTGTAATTATAGGCTTCTAATCCATGAAAAAGCACACCGATACCCCAACCAAACATAGGGAACCAAAACCAATGAAAATTTGGCGAAAAACGTAAATTGATAAAAATAAATACCGGAATCATAATTACATAGGTTATTACATTTTGATAAAATTCTTTAATTTTCCCTACACGCTCTACTGCTCTAATATACTTGTTGTTTTCAAAATTATTATTTGTTGTTGTCATTTTTTCTATATTTTGTAACAGTGGTAATCGCACTGTAAATTTTTTATTATTTTTTGTTATTTCTACATTTTTAGAAGAAATCAATCCATATCTATCAGATATATTTTGTAAACCAACTTTAGTGCTTTTCCCTAAGGAATCTTTCGGGTTTACATTATTCTCTACCAACAAATAACCATCTTTTTCATAAATGGTAATTGTCAAAGGTTTTGCTGACGAAACCACATTGTGTTTTACAGCATTTTCTAAAAGTAATTGCAATGAAAGTGGTACAATCTTAACATCGGCATTACTAACTTCTGTCGGAATATTAAATTTTACAGCATCTTCAAAACGCATTTCTAACAATTCCATATACGTTTTTGCAAATTTCAATTCCTCAGAAAGTGGTGTTAATTCTTTATTACGTTGCTCTAAAACATATCTGTAAATTTTAGAGAGTTTTGTGGTAAATTTTTCTGCCCTATACGGATTCTCTCCTATCAAAGACGTTAACACATTTAAACTATTGAATAAAAAATGAGGGTCTATCTGACTTTTTAAAGTCTCAAATTTTGCCGATTCTGTTTTTGCTACAATTTGATGTTGCGTTTTTTCTTGACTTACAGATGCTTTCCAGTTTATCATAAAACCACGAGCATGTAAAAAAGCTGAAATACCTAATGACAAAATAATATAGAATAAATGAATCCAAAGGAAAGTCCCTTTAAAAAAAGTTGCGGGATCATTTCCACTCATTACAATAAACACAAAGTAATCTATTGCTAAAACTACAGGAATTGTGTAAGTAATGGTTCCTATAATACCTGCTGTAACACGCTGATTTGTCTGAGAAACCCAACTCCATTTAGAACTTAAAAACTCATTTAATAATCCATTCCCAAAACCCAATCCAAAAGAATACATGGCAGATATTAAAAAAGTAAAACCGATTCCTTTTAAGGTAAATTCTTGAAAAAAAAGTAAGAAAAAAATGCCGATTATTACTGTTATTTTTAAAGAAAGAATAACTCCTTTTTTTAAACTTTTTATCTGAAAAATTCCGCTATTAGATTGCATAATTAAGTTCTTTTTAAAGAAATTTGATTCGTTTTATCTCTTAAAATTTAATATCGAAAGATACGTTTTTATCAGCAACAATAAACTTTGCAGTATCAAATTGAGGTGGTCCCATTGTCATCACATTATTGCTAGACCCATAATTTTCCATTGGTCTTCCGTTTGGTGCAAAATCCATTTTATTATTACTATTTTTATCGTGATAACAAATAATTGCGTATTCTCCAGACTCTACTCCTTTAAAAACGACTGTGCTTTTTCCGTCTTTTACAATTGCTGATGCAGTTTGCAAAGGTTTTTTCATAAAATCTTCTTTATTGTATAAAGAAAAGTACACTTTTCCACTGTCTGATGTTACATTTACAACTGTTGCTGTAATTGTTTGTTTTTCTGTTGATGTTCCGTTTGAAAGAAACAGTGTAAATACGGTTACTAAGGATACTAAAATTTTCATAATTTCTGTTTTAATGATTAATGATTAATGATTAATGATTAATGATGGTACAAATATCAATCAGAAGTTCAATTTTAAAAACTTAAAAGTACCGAGTTGTATTTTTTTTAGGATGAATTGTAAAATAATCTAAAAAAAGTGTAACAATGTTTATATTTACGCTACTTATCTATGTCAACTAACTAAAACAATACGTGCAGAAAGAATTAGAAATTAAATTTTTATCCGACTTTGAGCAAAATCAAAATATTGTTCATAAAGTGTGTAGAATTTATACAACTAATCAACAAGCACACAATGATTTGTTTCAAGAAATAACCATTCAGTTATGGAAAAATTACAGCAAATTTAGAGGGGATTCAAAATTTAGTACTTGGATGTATCGAGTTGCTCTGAACACAGCAATTTCATTGTATAGAAAATCAACCAGAAGAATAAAAACGCAAGATATAAGTAGTGTTTCTTATAAAATTGCATCGATAGATTATGATGATACACAAGATGTGCAATTACAAGCTTTATACAAGGCAATACACTATTTAAACGATATTGATAAAGCTCTAATATTCTTATATTTAGAAGACAAGCCTTACAAAGAAATTGCTATTACACTAGGAATATCAGAAGTAAACGCTCGGGTTAAAATGAACAGAGCAAAAGGAAAATTAAAAAAAATACTAAACCCATAATTATGGATGTATTAGAAAAATATAAAAAATCTTGGAAGAATCAACCTGAAGAAAAAAATAAACTTTCTCAGGTAGAAATCTACAAAATGGCACACTCTCGCTCTTCATCCATCGTAAAATGGATATTTATCATTAGCATTTTAGAATTTGTTATTTTAAATGGATTAAATTTCATTTTTACTGATACCAACGATACTGGTTTTAAAATGATAAAAGAATTAAATCTTTATCATTTTTTTATCATTTATAGTGTTATAAATTATATTATCATTTTATACTTTATCGTACGGTTTTATATCAATTATAAAAATATTTGCATTATTGATGACACTAAGACTTTAATGAACAAAATTTTAAAGACAAGGCGCACCGTTAAACACTACGTTTTATTTAACTTAATTTCTGTCGGTTTCTTTATGGCTACGATGTTTTATTTTATACTTTTTGAAAAATTTGCTGGAATGAGTAATCAAAAACTAATGATAAGTATTGTTGTAATTATTCTTGTATTAATTGCCTTTCTTCTAATTTTATGGTTGTTTTACCAATTGCTTTATGGCATTTTATTAAAAAAATTAAATAGAAATTATAAAGAATTGGCTATATTAGACGAGTTAAATTAAAGAGTTTGTCATTGCGAGAGGAACGAAGCAATCTCTCTGCCTTTTATAAAACAGCTAACTTCGTTATACTACCTTGTAATGAGAATAGCTTAAAACAATTACTTATGAAAAAAATCACATTCCTGATAGTAATCCTTATTTCAAGCGCTATTTTTTCTCAGCAAAAATCAGATTTTTGGAAACACGTTCGTTTTGGTGGTGGCTTCGGATTAAGTTTCGGAAGTTCAACCAATATTTTAATTGCTCCTAGTGCTATTTATAATTTTAACAACGGATTTTCTTTAGGTACAGGATTGAATTATCAGCATAGTGAATATGGAAATATCAAGACAAATCTGTACGGAATTAGCTTAATCTCTTTATATGATGTTCCTTTAACTGGCATACAACTGTCAGGAGAATTTGAGCAATTATTTGCTTCACAAACCAATGGAAATCAGTCATCAAACTTTAACTATCCTGCATTGCATCTTGGTGCTTCTTACAGAAACGGAAGGGTTTCTTTTGGTGTGAGATATGATCTTTTATATAATAAAAATAAGAGTATTTATGCGTCGCCAATTTCGCCAATTATTCGGTTTTATTTCTAAAAATTCTGTAGCTCAAAAACAACTTTCTCTAGCATTTTATCTGTAAAATCTAAATGTGTAACCATACGCAACTTCCCTCCTCCCATAGAAGATATTAAAATGTTTTTAGTTTTTAATTGATTGATAAAATTTATATCCTCTAAATCATCGTTTAAATTAAAAATAATGATATTCGTTTCTATCGGTTCTACATTTTTTACAAAAGAACAAGATACCAGCACCTCACCTATTCTTTTTGCTTTTTGATGATCTTTCTCTAGTCGCTCAATATTATTATCGATAGCATATATAGCTGCTGCCGCTAAAAAACCCGCTTGTCGCATTGCGCCTCCAAATAATTTCCTGATGCGTACTGCTTTTTTAATATGTGCTTTTGTGCCTAATAAAACAGAACCAACTGGTGCTCCTAAACCTTTTGAAAAGCAAATAGAAATGGTATCAAATAAGGCTCCGTATTGTTTTGGTGTTTCCTTTTTTGCTACCAATGCATTAAACAAACGTGCGCCATCTAAATGATAAATTAAATTATTAGCATCACAAAATTGTTTTATTTTTTTCAATTCATTAAAATCCCAACATGCACCACCTCCTTTATTTGTAGTATTTTCTATACTAACTATTTTGGTAATTGGGGTGTGAATATTCTCAGGATCATTTACAAAACCTTCTAATTGCTTTACTGTAAACATCCCTCTATGTCCATCAATCAACAAAGAAGAAACACCTGAATTCGCAGCAATTCCTCCACCCTCAAAATTATATACATGTGCCCATTTATCGCAAATTAATTGTTCGCCAGGGTTTGTATGTAACTTTATTGCCGTTTGGTTTGCCATAGAACCAGACGGAAAAAACAATGCCGCTTCCATACCAAAAATTGTTGCCATTTTTTCTTGCAATGCATTTACAGTTGGATCTGCTTTAAAAACATCATCTCCTACTTTTGCGTTCATCATTGCCGCTAGCATTCCTTTTGATGGTCTGGTTACCGTATCACTTATTAAATTTATTTCCATTTTTAGTTGCTGTTTTTTATCATAAAAAATTACTCAATAATCTAATACTACAACTTTAAAACTCTAAAGCATCCCAATAGGAGAACCATCAGGAATTTTAGGAGCATACAATTTTTTATATGTTTTTGGCGATTTTTTAAATGCAAAAATCATTTTCACCAACTGATTTTCATATATTTTTTGAACTCCTTTCGATTTTTTAGTACGCAACAAATTTACAATTTCGTCTAACTTTTCAAAAACAATTGCATTGACTTGTTGGTAATTATTTTTATTAGCACCAAGATAAAAAAGTTGATTCAATACTTGTTTATTTACCACATTTTGCAACTCTCTATAATAATTACTTTTATATGTTCTTTTAAATGTTTTATTGACAACTTTATCAATCAACTCATCAAAGCCCAATTGATTACTATTTAAACTTTTATGTAAAATTAAACGTGAGGCTCTCTGCGGATGAAACAACAGTTCTAACGTCATTTCAGATAGCGTTTCAACGGCTCCAAAAGGGTCAAATTCAACACCATTTTTACTTTTAAACGATTCTCTTGTTCTGTTATAACCAAAAGCTCTTGGTGGAAATAAGGATAACTTTTCTTTTGGGATACCTATTTCATATACATCTATAGTTTGTAACAAACTTCGTAAAGCTCTACGTTCAGCACTCCCAGACACTCGGGTAACAATTGTTTGATTTCCACCTTTTACAGCATAATTATAATCTAATCCTCCAATAATTTTAGACACTGCTTCTGTTTGAAAACGGTGTAAGAAATAAATTGGTACAAATACATCTTCTAAAACCGAATAAGGCTCATCCGACTTTATATTATCAACAGAAAAATTAACAATTGCTGTTTTTCTAATCTGTAAAAGATTATCTAATTCATCAGAAATATCTTTCCCATTATCCCACAAATGCGCATAAATATGAGCACTCCCTTTAGAGCGAGCATCTTGATCTGTAATATATCTGAATCCTTTAGCAAAGGCATCAGATATAATTTTTTGCAATTGTTGTGACTCATTATCAACAAAATCTTGATACGAATATGCAACTGTAACTTTATCCCAATCTCCTATTCCTATTGCATATGCATTAGAAAAATCGATTTTTCCATTTTTTAAAGAAAACTGCGGATGTGGATAATCCATTACAGAATTTCTTCCTTTTGTACTTGCCGCAAAATTATGCGAAAAGCCTAAAGTATGCCCCACTTCATGAGCAGCTAATTGGCGGATTCTTGCCAACGCCATTTGCAGTGCAAAATCATCATCCGTATCATTAAATTTATAAGGAGCTTGTAATGCTTGGGCAATTAAAAAATCTTGACGAATACGCAACGAGCCTAAACTAACGTGCCCTTTTATAATTTCTCCTGTCCTAGGATCAGAAATACTTCCTCCGTAACTCCAGCCCCTTGTAGAACGATGTACCCATTGAATTACATTATATCTCAAATCTAACGGATCAGCCTCTTTTGGGAGCATTTTTACCTGAAAAGCATCTTTGTAACCAATCGCCTCAAAAGCTTGGTTCCACCATCTTGCCCCTTCTAACAACGCAGAACGTACTGGCTCTGGCGTACCTCTGTCTAAATAATAAATAATCGGTTCTTTGGCTTCGCTAATTTTTTTCTTCGGATATTTCTTTTCCAATCGATGACGATAAATAAATCGTTTTACAATCGATTGATTTACAGGTGTTGCATAATCTAAATAAGACATTTGGTAAGAACCCGAACGTGTGTCGAAAATTCTAGGTTTATAGTTACTATCTGGCAATTCTACAAAAGAGTAATGTTGATAAACGGTTACAGCACTCGCATCTGGTACAACGGTCCATAAATTACGTCCTTTCGGTTTCCCTTTAAAAGTAAGCAGTACATCAAATTCAACATTTTTAGGAAATGCTTTTGTTTTTTCTAAATGAAAAGCACTTCTTGTTTTATCTAATCGATAATTCCCTTCACCTTTTCTTGCTAATCTACCAGAAACATTATGTGCATCTCGTATAAAAAATGAAGTAGCATCCACTAAAAACTTTCCGTTTTTTTCTTCTTTAATAATAAACCCATGTAAAACTGATTTGGCAAAAGCTTCTTTTATCGAGTTTTTTTCATCCATATTATTCGTTAATGCCCTATATTTTAAATTTGGTTGCATTAGCAATAATTTGTTTCCTGCTTTTTTAAATTTTACAATAACACCATCTCCTAATTGCCCTCTATCTAAGCCAATATCATTAGAACCTATTCCTTCCGACAAAGCTCTTACAAATAAAAACTCTTTTTCTAAATCTTTCACTTCTAAAAAGATTTTATCACTACTTACATCATAATAAAAAGTAAAAAAGCCTTCGTATTTAGTAACTTTTTTATTGTCTTTAAAAAATTGAGAGAAACTTGTTTGCTGAACTGCTAAAAACAAGAATAAGAGGATTGTTTTTTTCATGATAAAATTAATTTCTATAAAAATAGAAATTAATGCTGACAAATCAGAAAATAAAAATAGTAAATCACATTTTTAACTTATTTTTGTATAAAATATGGTAACACAAGATCAAATAAAAAACATCACAGCTCGCATCAATAAATTAAAAAACTATCTAGATATTGATAAAAAGCTGATAGAGATAAGTAACGAAGAAGAAAAAACCGTTAATCCAGATTTTTGGAACAATCCGAAGGAAGCAGAAATTTTACTAAAATCATTACGTTTTAAGAAAAATTGGGTAAAAGATTATAATACATCCGTTTCTTTAAGTGAAGATTTAGTCATTTTATATGATTATTTTAAAGAAAATGAAATTGACGAGGCAGAAATACAAGAACATTTTGATAAAACAAATACCTTTTTAGAAGAACTCGAATTTAAAAATATGCTTTCTGATGAAGGTGATAATTTAAGTGCTGTTATACAAATAACCGCTGGTGCTGGAGGTACAGAAAGTTGCGATTGGGTAGAAATGCTAATGAGAATGTATGTAATGTGGGCAGAAAAGCAAGGCTTTAAAATAAAAACACTCAACTACCAAAAAGGAGATGTTGCTGGGGCGAAAACAGTAACTTTAAAATTTGATGGCGATTATGCCTTCGGATGGTTAAAAGGAGAAAATGGTGTACACAGGTTGGTGCGAATTTCTCCGTTTGATAGTAACGGAAAACGGCACACAACTTTCGGTTCTGTATATGTGTATCCTGTAGCAGATAATAGTATTGAAATTGATGTAAATCCTGCAGATATTGAAATTATAACGGCTCGTTCTAGTGGTGCTGGCGGACAAAATGTAAACAAAGTAGAAACCAAAGTACAACTAACACATAAACCAACTGGTATTAAAATTTCTTGCTCTAACTCGCGTTCACAGCACGATAATAGAGCCACTGCATTACAAATGTTAAAATCGCAGTTGTATGAAATTGAATTACAAAAACGACAAGAAGCACGTTCTAATATTGAGGCCAATAAACTTAAAACCGAATGGGGAAGCCAAATTAGAAACTATGTAATGCATCCTTACAAATTAGTAAAAGATGTTAGAACAGCTCACGAAACAGGAAATATAGATGCAGTTATGGATGGAAATATCAATCCGTTTTTAAAAGCTTTTTTGATGAAGAAAGGACAAAAAAATACGAACTAAATTAATTGAATTATGATAAAAATATACCACAATAACCGCTGCAGTAAATCTCGTTGCGGACTTGAGTTTTTAGAAAACTCAGGAAAAGAGTTTGAAGTTGTAAAATATTTAGACAACACTCCAACCGAAAATGAACTAAAAGATATTCTTAAAAAATTAAACTACACGCCTATCGATTTGGTTCGAAAAGGAGAGAAAATCTGGAAAGAAAATTATAAAGGAAAAAAATTAACCGATACAGAAATTATCAAGGCAATGGTAGAAAATCCTAAATTGATTGAGCGTCCAATTATCATTAACGGAGATAAAGCCGTTATTGCTCGTCCACTTGAAAATATTGCGAAAATTATCTAACAAAAAAAGCTCCGAATTTCTTCGGAGCTTTTTTATCTATTTTTTAAAAACTACTCTTCTTCAGCAGCTTCTCTTGCTTCTTTCTTTAATTTCCAGTTTTCCCAAATTGTACCACCAATCCAATAAGGTACTACAAATGTTAATAAAAATATCAGCAACCAAAACCCTACGGTAAAGATAAACATAAATAAAACTACTCCCGAAAACTCTGAAAAATCTAACATTAGTTACCTAAATTTATTAATTATAATACAAAATTACTATTTATTTTTGAGACTTATCATAATTTTTAAAAAAATTACTTCTCGTAATAAAAAAAGTTACATTTGCACTTTATTTAGGATGAATTTTTAGGATGAATACAGAAACAAAAAAATTGATTGATACAGGTAAAATGCTACCATTAATGGAAGAGTTTTATACGATACAAGGAGAAGGATTTTATACAGGAACTGCTGCATATTTTATTAGAATTGGCGGTTGTGATGTAGGTTGTCATTGGTGCGATGTAAAAGAAAGTTGGAATGCAAATTTGCATCCACCAACATTGTCTGATACTATTGTAGAAAATGTAAAAAAACACGCTAATACAGTAGTTATTACAGGTGGTGAACCCTTAATGTGGTCTTTAGATTACATTACAAATCAATTACAAGAAAACAAGATTAAAACACATATAGAAACTTCTGGAGCCTACCCTTTTTCTGGCAAATGGAATTGGTTTTGTTTATCACCAAAAAAGACAAAACTTCCATTAGAAAGAGCCTATCAAGAAGCCGATGAACTAAAGATGATTATCTACAATAAAAGTGATTTTTTATTTGCTGAAGAACAAGCTAAAAAAGTAGGTAAAAAATGCCAATTATTTTTACAACCTGAATGGAGTAAAAAAGAAGAAATGACCGAATTAATTGTTAATTATGTAATGAAACATCCTAAATGGAAAATTTCTTTACAAACACACAAGTATCTAAATATTCCGTAAAGAATTAATCTTTTCCTATTAGTTTATAATTAACTAAGTTTATAATACGCTCAAATTGTTCTTCTAATCCCATATTAGAATTATCAAAACCAATTGCATCAGCTGCTTGTACCAAAGGAGAATCTTTTCTAGTAGAATCAATTCTGTCTCGTTCAACAACGTTGTGTAAAATTTCTTCATAATTTACGTTATCCCCTCTATCAATCAATTCTTTGTAACGTCTTTTTGCTCGTTTATCTGGTGATGCTGTCATAAATAATTTTAATTCTGCATCAGGAAAAACCACGGTTCCAATATCCCGACCATCCATTACAACACCCTTATTCTTTCCCATTTCTTGTTGCTCTGCAACTAACTTTCTACGAACTTCAGAAATGGTAGCAACCTTACTTACCAATTTAGAAACTTTAAGCGTTCGTATTTTTTTTTCTACATTTTTATCATTCAAAAACATCTCAGCAAAACCAAGAGAACTATTAAATTTAAATTTTAATGATATTTTTGATAAATCTTGTATCAATTTATCAACTTCAAAAGAATTTTTAGACACATAATCATGTTGCATTGCATACAAAGTTACAGCCCTGTACATAGCCCCCGTATCTACATAAATATACCCTAATTTTTTTGCCAATTGTTTGGCAATAGTACTTTTTCCTGTTGATGAAAATCCATCAATAGCAATTGTTATTTTTTTATCTTCCATCTAAATCTATTTGCAAACTAAACGTACTAACATTACTTGCTGAATGCATTTTAGAGTATGCATAATTTAACTTCATTTTATTCATTTTCAAACCAAAACCAAAAGAAAAGCCAGCAAAAGACCGTGTATTCTGTAATTTTAATTCTGCAGACCTTCTAAAATTATAGCCGATACGCAAATTTACGGCTCTTTTAGGAAATAACTCAGCTCCAACTACAAAATGTCGAAACGTATTTCCTAAAAAAGAAACACTTTCATGTGTAATATTCCCTTCTAAATCTACTATTTGGTTTGATGGGTTTGCTACCGAAATATTCCATTTCTGTAAGTTATTCAATGTAAAATACCATTTTAAAGGTACATGCTCTAATTGATAAGAGCCGCCTAAAGCAACTGTAAATGGTAACTTTTCTATAGTCCCATTAAACGATTTTAACTGTGAACCAATATTTCTAGCCACAAGAGTCAATACAAAATCTTTATACGGATTGTTATACAACAAACCGATATCTGTAGAAATTCCTGTAGATGCAAAATGATCTATATTCGAATTTATCAACCTTATATTTGCTCCTAAATAAAAATTTGTCCAAGGTAAATTAAATGCATACCCAACAGAAACGGCTATATCACTTGCATTAAAATTACCCGTTTCATTTCCTTGCACATCTGCACCAACCAATGTGCCATAATTTAAATATTTAATACTCCCATGAATTGTACCAAATCTTCTACTTATTACTTTGGCATATGAAACAGAGCCAATATTAATTCCTGCCAAATAACTCGTATAATTCACAGAAAGCTTTCTGTCTAATTCAGGGTTTATTACTGCAGGATTCCAAATAGGCTGATTTACATCATCCGTAAAAGTCAACACAACTCCCCCCAAAGCCACTTGTCTAGCCGAAGTTGAAATATTTAAAAATTGATATACCGATTCTCCTCCTACTTGCCCAAAAGAAGAAAAGGAAAGGAATAATATAAATAATAATTTTATAAATAATTTCATAAACCAGTAACAAAGAAAACAGAAATATACATTATAACGCAATAAATTATCATTATTTTATATAAGAAGTTATAAATCATTATATTTTAAGGGTGTGCC
>CAZZNK010000054.1:0-15653 GCA_964655585.1 uncultured Flavobacteriaceae bacterium | reverse complement strand
TTAATCAATTAATTATTGTGAAAAACAACTTGAAAAAGTGTGAGTTTGCCCTGGTTAGTTACACTATTTAAAAATCAAGTTAAGGCTATAAATCTAGTCTTTAAAGAATATGATTATTACAGCAAATAAAGGAATCTAAAAACTATTACAACCGACAAGTTCTGTCTTAAACTCATCTTATTTTTGTTTAAACTAAAAACAACTTTAAGATGAGCTATCATTTAAACAACTTAAAATGCTATTTTACTCTTCAGATTTTTACTCAAACTTCTAAAGAAGATAGTATTTTAAACAGAGAAAATACATTTAACAATTTAAACCTTTTAACTTCTTTAACATCAAAATGTGATTACTCTGAAGACTACGTTTTAATATGCCATAACATTGCCTTTCATACAGGTTTTAATTATGAAAGAATAAGTTATGATGTGAAAGAGGTTTATAAAAGTTCAGACAATAAAATTAAATGGATAAACAACTATTTTAAAGAATTGATTTTATCTTTTTCATATTTACAGAGTCAATCAGAAAACGAATTTTTAAATTTACTAACTAAATACAATGCTACTTATCTTATTTTTCCATTTCTTTTTAAAGGATACAAATTCTTTGGAGGAGATATTTATGGAAAAATGAAAAAACTATATGCAATCTTAAAGCCTTTAGCTTATAAATGTGAGTTTATTCTTGATAGAATAATTATTGCTAACTATTTTGATTCCGTTTTATTAAACTTTAATGGAAACCTAAAAGAGCTAAAAACTGATATAGAAAAACAGCTTCAAAAAATTTATAAAACCATTGAATTAGGTTTTAAAAAAGTATCTATCCACACTTTAAAAGAAGATACCAATAAATTTATTGGAAAAGAATTACTTATTACAGGAAAAATAACAAAGGTAAAAGTTAACTTAACAAAAAATAACACTAAATGGGCAGCGGTTACCATAAAAAAAGAAAGTGACTTTCTAGATTTTAATTTGTATTCTGATAAATACCAAGAATTAAAACAATTTTTAAAAACTGGAAATAATATTCAAATTTATTTAAAAGTTAACCTTGGATGGACTAATAACGAAGGAGAAACTACAAAACCAAGACTAGATATTTTAGATATGCATATTGTAAGTAATTAAGTAAAACCTTGATGAGATTCCTCATCACTCCTTTGTCGTTCTTTCGGAATGACATACAAACGTTTTTTCTAACTCGTAACCTCTCTAAACAAACTTTCTAATTGTTGGTTTTTGGTATTTAATCCTAATATTTTAAGTCCGTTTTCTTGTGCAAAATCGAAAACTGTGGCGCGCATATCATCATCCGTAGTAAAAGTTAGCACCCAAGTAGTGTCGTAATTATTTTTATAGGACACTAAGTTAGGTAGTCGTTTTATAAACTGTTCTTCAACTTTATAATCAAAAGTAACTTCTATGATTTGCTGATTCTTTTTTTGTAGCTCTTTTATGGGTTTGTCTATCAATAATTTTCCTTTTTTAAGGATGATTACTCTATCGCAAACAGCTTCTACTTCTTGCATAATATGTGTAGAAAAAAGCACTGTTTTTTCTTTACCCAATTCTTTGATTAAGGTTCTAATTTCTAACAACTGATTTGGATCTAGTCCTGTAGTTGGCTCATCTAAAATTAACACTTTCGGGTTGTGTAAAATAGCAGCAGCCAAACCTACTCTTTGCTGATATCCTTTAGATAATTGATTTATTTTTTTATGCGCCTCTGCTTCTAAGCCCACTTTTAATATTGTTTTTTCTATAGCTATTTTTTCTACTTTATAAATACTAGCCTGAAATTGTAAGAATTCTCTTACATACATGTCTAAATACAGCGGATTGTGTTCTGGTAAATAACCAATACTTTTTTGCGCCTCAATTGGGTTTTTGAGTATATCTATTCCGTTTACAAAAACAGCTCCGTCAGTAGGTTTTATAAAGCCTGTTAAGATTTTCATCATGGTAGACTTCCCTGCTCCGTTAGGTCCTAAAAACCCTACAACCTGCCCTTTATCGACAGAAAAAGAAATAGCATCTAATGCTTTTTGATTTCCGTAAACCTTATTTACTGATACAACTTCTATTGACATACTTACTTTTTAACAAAACAAAAATACTTGATTTCTTTTGATAACGAAAAAAACCGATTGAAATTTCAATCGGTTTTTTTATCATGCTTATTTTATTCTCGATTACATTCCAATAAAAAAATTGAAATACTCGAATTGATAAAATTTTACTTTATCAAAACCTTTCTTGTGGTTTGTTTTGTTCCGTTTACAATTTTTAATAAATACAATCCTTTTGAAACCTTACTAAAAGATAATTTTTCAGAGAACTTACTTTCAGTGTCAAAGAAATTTTTCTCTCCTACTAATCTTCCTCTAATATCAAATAATTGTACTGATACTTTATCTGTATTTACAACTTCGAAATTTAAGGTAAAATCTCCATTAGAAGGATTTGGGTATAAATTAAATCCACCAAAAGAAAAATCTTCAATTGCTGCCGTTGCTGATTGTACAATAATTGTATAATCTTCTACCTCACCGTCAAAACCAGTTTGACAAGAAGTTGACGCCGTATTATATTTTGTAGAAACTCGCATTACTGTATTTCCTAAACTTGCACCAGTAGGTATTGTAATTGATAAAGGACTTGAGTTTGTAACACCATCGGTTACATTATTTGCGGTACCCAATTCATATTTTTCGCCTGCATCATCAAAACTACAATTTTGGTTCCAATCTATCCAAACAATAGTATGTGTTGTCCAACTTCCAGCAGTATTAACATTTATTGTTAAGTCATGTGAATCATTTCTTTTCACTTCAGTGCTCATTGCTGTATAATCACTGTACCCTCCTGATTTTGTAGAAGCGTTATTAATTGTATTAAATTTCACCAAAGTAGTACCTGTACTAAACGCTGCATTACCAGAAGAAGCACAAACAGAACAACTTAAAGTTGTAAAACTAAAAACTGCTGAATAAGGAGCTTCTCCACAAGTATTTTTAGCTTTTACTCTCCAATAATAAGTTGTAGCTTGACTTAAGCCTATTACATTATATGAATTTGTTGTTACATTTCCACTACTTATAATTGTAGCAAATGCGTTATCTATTGCAACCTCTACATCATAAGAAGCGGCATTACTATCTGCTGCCCAAGTTAATGTTATGTTATCTGAAGGCTCATCTATATTGCCATCAGCAGGGGTTGTTAAAGTAGCTACACTAACACTTTCGTAAATAGTAAGATTCATATCTAATGTTCGTGTAACGGTAGCTGAAGCTGCTGATACTATAATAGTATAGGCCTGCGCAGTAGCACCATCTAAGTTATTGACAGTCATTGTTACTGTGCCATCTGCACTGATACTAGACGGATTAAATGATACTGTTGTACCAGAAGGTTGACCTGTTGTAGTAAATGATACAGCTTCTGAAAAACTATTTACAAAATCTAAATCTAAGGTATAACTAGCAGAACTTTCTCCTGTATTACAAGCCGATTGCATTCCACTTGTACTTGAGAATATAAATGTTGGTGTCGTAGAATTGATAGTGAAATTAGTGCTATTCACTGCTAAAAAGATATTATCGGCAGCTTCTACCATGATTCTAGCAGTAGTAGTAGGATGATTTGGTATCACCATTGTGTACGACCCGTTATTTGAAATATTTGATGCCAAAGTTATTGGAAAAGTCACTCCGCCATCTGTTGATAATTTTATGTTTACATTTTGAGAATTAATAGGTGCTATATTGGTACTTGCAACATCCCATGTTATCGTTTGAGAAGTTCCCGTATCCCAAGTTACTGCAGTAGCAGGAGCTGTAACTGTAAATGGTCCTGAAGCTGCATTTACAGTAATTTTCATAGTATCAAAACTAGATTGTCCGTGTAATCCTGTTGCTGTTGGCTCTCTATCTCTAACAGTCAATGCCCAATTTAGATCTCTTGCTACTGTTGATACTGTTTCCCAAGCAGAGCCCATCGCAGGGTTAGTTTGTGTTAGATTGCCACTTACAATTCTACTTAATTTTGGAATATATCTATTTGGAGACTCTGCAGGTGACAAAGATCTTGCTTGGGCACCAATTGTTCTTGTTGGTCCAAATTGCCCCTTTGTTACTGAACCACTATCAGTTTGCTCCCAACAATACATCAACATATCTCCTCCATCTGCATCCGTAGCTGAACCCCTTAATACATAAGCTGTTCCTTGAGGAATTACAAAATCAGTTCCTGCATTGGCGTTTGGAGGGTTGTTTGTTAAATTAACAGGGTTATTACTTTGCCAACATGTTCTTACATTGGTAACATTGTCTGTAATCTGTTTAATACTGTGATAGTGAAAATAGGGATCACTGTGCTGTTGAACATTTGAACTAGTAATACCTGCATATCCCATAATAGTTGAGCCAGAACCTGGTTCTGCATTGACACCAGTACCTTCTGTAGTATGAGAAAAAGTGTGATTTGCTCCCATTTGATGTCCAATTTCATGGGCTACATAATCAATATCAAAAGTATCTCCTTGAGGAATTCCGTCGGAAGGAGAAGTAATACCAGAACCTTTGTTTTTATCAGTAGTAGAAGACGTATCGTCTCTACACACACAACCAATACAACCTGCATTACCACCACCACCAGAAGCGCCAAACATATGACCAATATCATAAGCTGCGTTACCAATAGTATTGGTTAATGTATTTTGTAACTCAACATTCCAAGCACTTAATGATCCTGAGTAAGGATCTGTAGCAGCATCAGTAAAAATTAATTGATCAGCATCTATAATTTCAAAAGTTACAGCCATATCTGTTTCAAAAACTGCGTTTACTCTTGTTATTGTTGCATTAATTGCTGCTAAAGCACCTGCAACTGTACCGCCATGATAAGTTGTGTATTCACCATTTACAGACATTGCTAAACGGAATTTTCTTAAAATTTGGTCGTTTGCATCTCTTGCTGTGGTAATATTGTTTTCTTCTTTTAATTCATCTATAGTTGAACAAATAAATTGCTCTGTGCTTTCATCTCCTCGTGAACTTTTTGTGTACACAATATATTTACTACTATCGTTAGTAGCTGGTTGCATAAAAACAGTTGATTTACTAGTATATGAAATCATTGTCTGTACACCTTTTGGAGAGACACTCATACGAACTATTGCACCTGTATTATCAGTACTATACCCAATATATGATTTTATGTTTGGATATTTTACTGATAAGGATGGCGAAAAAACAGGAGCTTCTAAAATTCTAAAAGAAGTCAGTACACCTTTTTCATTTGGTAAATTAACAATTGTGTTCGAAAACTTGCTGTTTGCAATTCCTCTTAATGGAGCATTTGATAATTGTTGCTTAAAAATATTTGTATTTAACTCAAAAACTTTAAACTTGTTTTTTTGAAGTTTATCAATAGATATACTATTTAACGTTCCGTTTGTACTACTTTTTTTCCAAACATTTTTTTGTCCAAATGCAGAAAACCCTATAAGAAATAGAGCTAAAAAAGCAATTTTAAGTAATTTTAATTTCATAATTTGCAAGTATTTAGTTGTTCTTTTGTTAATTTTGTTTCCAAATATAACCATTTTTTCTCTCTAATAGGAAAAGTTATGAATAAAAAAATACAATTAAAAGACTTAGGTTTAAAAGATTATCAAGAAACTTGGGATTATCAAACTAAATTATTACAAGAAATTGTTGCTATAAAAATTGATAATCGTAAAAAAAACCTTGTAAAAACAACCCCAAATCATTTCTTGTTTGTAGAGCATCCGCATGTCTATACATTAGGTAAAAGTGGTGATTTAAGTAATTTATTACTCAACGAAGAGCAGTTAAAAGAAAAAGGGGCAACTTTTTATAAAATAAATCGTGGTGGAGATATTACTTATCATGGTCCCGGACAAATTGTTGGTTATCCTATTTTAGATTTAGAAAATTTTTTTACAGATATTCATAAATATTTACGATTACTAGAAGAAGTTATCATTTTAACGATTGCAGAATATGGTTTAAAAGGTAAACGTAGCGATGGAGAAACAGGGGTTTGGTTGGATGTAGGTACGCCTTTTGCTCGTAAAATTTGTGCCATGGGAATTAGAAGTACTCGTTGGGTAACTATGCATGGTTTTGCATTGAATGTAAATACTGATTTGGGGTATTTTGACAATATTATTCCCTGTGGAATTCGTGGAAAAGCAGTCGCTTCTATGGCTTCTGAATTGGGTGAAAAAATAAATCAAGAAGAAGTAAAGGAAAAAATATTAAAACACTTTAAAAACTTATTTGAAGTAGATGCGTTTGTGAGTGTTTAGAATGTTATTGTGAGGAACGAAGTGATTTTTTTGTTTCAATAGTGAGATTGCTTCGTGCCTCGCAATGACAGTAACTTATTTCTCTTCGTTAAAATAGACTTTGTAATATTTCATTTTCTTTTCTTCATCATACCCTCTTTCTAAATATTCTGATGATGCATCTGGCGCATCAATATCTAATAGTATTTGAATATTGGTATCTAATTTTATAGCTGTTTTTAGTTTGCTTTTTTCTTTTTTCAATACAACATCAGATACTTCAAAATTATTTCTGATTAAGACATCGTTTAGGGTTTCGAAATGTTTTTTATAATCGTCAAACAAACCTTTGTGTTTATCTTCTTCAAAAATTTCATCTTTAAAATTCTCAACATTAATAGATTCATTTTCTTTAAAATAATCTACCGTATTGGCTAAAAAAGTTCCTTGTTCTTGCTTGCCAAATTCTGGCTTTATAATTTCTTCCGAAAAGTCTTTACACAATTCTAAATAATTTTGTGTGTGCTGATTTCTATCATCAGCAAATTTTACACTTAAAAAATTTTTAATCCAATATTGTGCATCATAATTATTATTATCTACACTTAAAACTACGGTTCCTTCAGTATCCGTAGTGTTTAAAATTAAACATCCTTTATCTAATTTTTTACTACTAATTCCTTGCTGAACAGCAATATCAAAATTTTCATCTTCTAAATAGGTTTGAAAAAAATCTACTTTATTTTCTATTTTAAAAACACCAATTGCTTCCGTTAACACCTCGTTATATTCAATTCCTTCAATAAAAACGACTAATACATCTCCCTTTTTTATTTGCGCAGAATTAGATTGCTCATACAAATGATTTACCATATTTTTAGACTGCTCAATAAAAGTGTTTTCGTCTTTAAAAACTTCGGATGAATAGTTGTTCATCTCATTTAACCGAACATCTGCATGATGACTAAAACGATAACTTTGTGTGGTGCTTACAAATGGTTTTAATAAAAACGGAAGTAATAAATCATATGTATCTTGATCAAAACGGATTAACTCATTTGAAAAAACATTGTGTCCGCTATTGTATTTATTAGCTACTTTATGAAGAATACATTTGGTAATTTCTGCGCGTGTTTTTTTAATCATCGTTTCTATTATTTGAATGACAAAAATAGAAAAATTACAACGGCAATTTTAATTGATCTGGTAATAATTTAAATGTTTTTCTATGATATTTTGTAATACCATATTCTCTGATAGCATTTCTGTGTTCTTTTGTAGGGTATCCTTTGTTTTTTTGCCAATGATACATCGGAAATTCTTTGTGAATTTTCTCCATATACTCATCTCTGTATGTTTTTGCCAAGATAGATGCTGCAGCAATACTCATAAATTTTGCATCGCCTTTTATGATGGTTTTATGTGGAATATCTTTATAATTTCTAAATTTATTTCCATCAACAATAATAAATTCAGGAGCAATTTTTAATTGTTCTATAGAACGGTGCATACCTGTAATAGATGCTTGTAACACATTGATTTTATCTACTTCAGCTTGATCTACAAAAGCGACACCAAAAGCTAAAGCATTCTCTTCTATAAAAGGTCTTAAAATTTGTCGTTTTTTTTCTGAAAGTTGTTTAGAATCGTTAAGGAGGTCGTGCTCAAAACCTTCAGGTAAAATAACTGCCGCAGCAATTACTGGGCCAGATAAGCAGCCTCTACCAGCTTCATCCGTTCCTGCTTCTAAAAAAAATCCGCTATAATTGAATTGTAACATTGTTACAAAGAAAAGAATATTTAACAATTTTCATAACATTTAGTGTCGTTTAATTATTTTACATTTGCCACAGTAAAAATTTTGTATGAAAAACACCTTATTTTTTGTTTTTTGCTTTATCCTCTTCGGATATCAATCATCGTTTTCTCAAAAAAAAATCAACCCAAACAGAAAAGGGTTTGTAAAACCTAAAAGAGGGTTTAATTTAAACAACAATGATAGTCTTAACAGAAACAACAAAGAAATAAAAGTAAAATTAAGCGGAAAAACGAAATATACTGATTATAAAATCATTTCGTTTCAAAAAGACACAACTTATATAGACACAACTTTAAATATTCGAAAAGAATATAAATTTAATTTTTTACGAAAAGATAATTTCGAGTTGTTAGAATTCCATAATCAAGGACAAACTTTTACCAATTTAGGGTATAATTTCAAAGATATTTCTCTTTTTCCTGACATTGGTTTTCGCTCAAAGCAATTTGCTTATAAAAATATTGAAGACGTAAAATACTATCAAGTACCGACACCTACAACCGAAATTTTATACCGAACGGGCTTACAGCAGGGGCAAGTTTTAGATGCATTATTTACTTTAAACTTCTCTAAAAGATTCAACATCTCTCTGTCATACAAAGGGCTACGCTCTCTAGGTGAGTACCGAAGATCATTGGTTAGTTTGGGTAATTTTAGAAGTGCTTTTCATTACTCAACCAAAAAAGACCAGTATGCAATTAGAGGCCATATGACTTCTTTTGATTTTTTAGGTCAAGAAAATGGGGGATTAATAACGGCTGCTCTAACCGCTTTTATTACTGATGATGAGAACTTTAAAAATAGAGGAAGATTAGATGTAAATTTAGAAAATGTAGAGACCAACTTTAAAGGAACTCGTTTTTATGTAGAGCACGATTTTAAATTATTGGCAAGTAAAGACAGTATCAGTAACAAAGATTTTAGTAATTTAAAAATTGGGCATATTTTTTCTACGGAAACTAAAACAAATAACTTTAATCAAACAGCAGTTACTCCGTTTTTTGGTACCGCAAGTACATCAGGTTTAGTAAACGAAAATGTAAAAAACAAACTGACCAATAACCAAGTGTATTTAGAATTTAACTCTAAATATATTTTAGGAAGATTTAGAGCAAAAGCAGGATACACTAGTTATTCCTATGGGTATGATACTATTTTTAACGCAAACCTTAACAACATCAACAAAATAAGACTAACAGGTAATGCCGCCTCTTTTGGAGGGGATTGGAAAGCAACAATTAAAAACTTTTACCTAAACGCATCAGCAACTGTTACTCCAGGAAACGCAAGATTATCTGGCAGTGATTTTAGAGGAGAAATGATGTATAAAAAGGATAGTGTTTTTACAATTAAAGCTCGTTTATTACTCAATTCTAAATCGCCAAATTTTAATACACTACTCTTTCAAAGTACCTATGATGTCTATAATTGGCAAAACAATTTTAGCAATGTTAATACTAGAAATTTAGGAGGAGATTTCAAGTCTAAATGGATAAATGCATCTCTAAATATTACAAATATTGAAAATTACACCTATTATGATGTTGATAACACACCCAAACAAGCTGGTGTAAATATTACCTATTTAAAAGCTAAAATATCAAAGGAGTTTACCTTTGGTAAATTTGCTCTGAACAACACAATAATGTATCAAAATGTAAGCAGTGGAAGCACCGTTTTTAGAGTGCCCGAGTTTGTTACTAGAAATACTTTTTACTATACTGATTATTGGTTTAAAGGCAAACCTTTACAAGCTCAAATTGGTGTTACTTTTAAATATTTTACCAGTTACAAAGCAAATGCTTACAATCCATTATTAGCAGAATTTACCTTGCAAAATACTACAAAAATCGGCTACCCAACGTTTGATATCTTTTTTAATGCACAAGTTAGAAGAACAAGGATTTATTTTAAAGCTGATAATTTGAGTTCGTTCTTTTTAAAGAAAAACTATTTTTCTGCACCTAACTACCCGTATAGAGATTTTGTAATTCGTTTTGGTGTGGTTTGGAACTGGTTTATTTAAAGATTACTTCTTTACCAATTGTCTTATTTTTATATTAAAAGCAGCAAAAATTAAGGTCATTATTGGACTTAAATAATTAAACACTGCATACACTGCATATTCAGCAACACCAACACCTAATACACCTGCTTGATATGCTCCACAAGTATTCCAAGGAATTAATACCGAAGTTACTGTACCTGCATCTTCTAAAGTTCTACTTAAATTTTCTGGTGCTAACTCTTTATCTTCAAAAGCTTTTTTAAACATTTTACCTGGTATTACAATGGCTAAATATTGATCTGAAGCGACAATATTTAAACCAATACAACTTACAACTGTACTCGCAAATAAACCAAAAACTGAGCTTGCTAATTTCAATAATTCTTTGGTGATTTTTGCCAAAGCTCCAATAGCATCCATTATTCCTCCAAATACCATTGCACAGATAATTAAGAAGATAGTCCAAAGCATCCCGTTCATTCCGCCAGCACTAAATAATTTAGTTAATTTTTCGTTATCTGTAGCAATTTCTGTATCGGTTAACATCGCGTTGATTATCGATTTAAAATTAGAATCAGATAAACTCTGTAATACATCAGCTTGAAAAATAAATGCAAAAATTGCTGCAAGAATTACACCAATTCCTAAAGCAATTAAAGGTTTTGTTTTTAATAAAATCATTCCTACAACAGCTCCCGGAACTAAAAATAACCACGGTGTAATATGGAACGTAGATTTTATAGTTGCAAGTAAACTACTAACATCTGTAGTACCTGTAGTATCAATAGTTGTACTTAAAACTGCAAAAACAATTAAGGTGATTATAATGGTTGGTACTGTGGTAATTGCCATATATTTTATGTGCGTAAATAAGTCGGTTCCTGCCATGGCTGGTGCTAAATTTGTGGTATCACTTAAAGGCGACATTTTATCGCCAAAATAAGCTCCAGAAATTACAGCTCCTGCAATCATTCCTGTCGGAATTCCTAACGCGCTACCAATACCAATTAATGCAATACCTACGGTTGCCGAAGTTGTCCAAGAACTTCCTGTAGCAATTGAAATAATAGCTGCAATTACTACGGATGCTGGTAAAAATATACTCGGACTTAACACTTGTAAACCGTAATAGACCATTGCAGGAATAATACCACTTACCAGCCAAGTCCCTGCCAATGCACCTACTAAAAATAGAATCATAATAGGTACAAAAACACTTTTCCAGTTTTCCCAAATTTCAGCTAACATAATTTTTAGAGACACTTTATTATAAAAACCTACAATTGCTGCAATGACACCTCCCATTAGTAAAATATACTGATTGGAATAATCACCAAACCAAGCACCATCTTTATAAAAGATATTATAGGCCAATAAACCCATTAAAATTAAAACAGGTGTTAAAGCTTCCCAAATATTTAATTCTTTGTTGTCAATTATTTTTTGATTCTCAATTTTTATTTCAGTGATGTTTTTACCGTCTTGCATTCTCTAAATTTTGTTTCTGTAATGTTACGATTTTAGATGAAGTTGTGCAAATTCATTTTAAATTACATTATTTTCAAAAAAAATTCCTGCGAAAGCAGGAATCATATTTTATCATTTTTTTTAAATTATTACTATAAAATGCCTACTTCTTTCATACAAGCATTCATCATTTGATAAGTACGTTCAATATCATTATCTAAACCAATAGAAAAGCGAATTAACCCACCTGACAAACCCATTTCTTTTTGCTCTTCTTCTGATATTTCTGAAGATGTAGAAGTTCCTGGAGCAGAAAATAAGGTTTTATAAAATCCTAAACTTACCGCTAAATAACCTAAGTTTCTGTGTTGCATTAACTCCATCAATTCGTTGGCTTTTTCTAATGAACCCACGTCGATGGTTAGCATTCCTCCAAAACCATATTCTTCATTCATCATGCTTTTAAACAATTTATGAGATGGATGCGATTTTAACCCTGGATAGACTGTTTTAAACCCGTCTTTTTCAAATTTATCAGCTAAAAAAGCTCCATTTTTACTGTGCTGTTTCATACGGATATGCAAGGTTCTTAAATTTTTTAAAATAGAAGATGCTCGCATACTATCCATAGAAGCACCGAGTAACATGCTTGCTCCATCATTTACGCTACGCAATTCATTAATAAACTCTTGTGTGCCGCAAATAACACCTCCCATCGTATCTGAAGACCCATTTATAAATTTTGTTAAACTATGTAAAACCACATCCGCACCCAATTGCACAGGAGATATTTGTAGTGGAGAGAATGTATTATCTACCACTAATTTTAAGTTATATTTTTTTGCCAAAGCTGCTAACCCTTTAATATCTGCAATTTCTAATAATGGATTACTCACTGTTTCACAAAAAATAATTTTGGTGTTTTTAGTAATCGAAGCTTCTACCACATCTAATTTTGTGATATCAACAAATGTTGTTTGAATATTTAATTTGGGTGTAAAATTCTTTAAAAATGCATAGGTACCACCATAAATAGTTCTACTCGACACAATATGGTCTCCAGCATTACACAATTGTAAAATAGTTGGTGTAATTGCCCCCATACCTGTAGCGGCAACATTGGCTGTTTCTGTTCCTTCCATTGCGGCTAATGCCTCTCCCAAATACAAATTACTTGGTGATGTATGGCGTGAGTATAAATAACAACCATCTGTATTTCCTTCAAAAGTATCGAGCATTGTTTTTGCTGATAAAAAAGTATACGTTGACGAGTCTGATATTGATGGATTTACACCTCCGAATTCTCCGAAATACTGTAAATCTTGAATGTTATTTGCTGGTTTAAATTTCATTTTGACACATATTTTGATTCTTAACAAAGAAATAGATATTTAGTCTAAAAATCAATTACTATTAAAAAATATAGATTTTTTTTCTATATTTGATAAAAATTGCAGTTTTATAATCTGTAATTGGTTGAAATTAATGAATTTTTAGATTTTTTTTCAGAATGAAATTAGACAATACAGACAAAAAACTGATTGAACTACTTCAAAAAGATAGTAAACAAACCACAAAAAGGCTTTCCTTACAGCTAAACCTGTCGGTAACCGCTGTTTATGAACGTATCAAAAAGCTAGAAAAAGAACAGGTTATCAAACAATATGTTGCTATTATTAATAAAGATAAAATTGCTAAATCTTTTTTGGTTTTTTGTCATATAAAACTAGTGCAGCATTCTAAAAATTTTCTAACAAATTTTGAAAAAGAAGTAGTAAAACTCGAAGAAGTCTCTGAGTGTTTTCATCTAAGTGGAGATTATGATTATCTACTAAAAATATATGTAAAAGATATGGATGCGTATAGAGAATTTATGATTAATAAAATTACCGCATTACAACATATTGGTAGTACACATAGTACTTTTACTATTGGCGAAATTAAAAACACTACGGCAATTTCATTATAGTAATTTAAAAATCTTTTCTTTATTCAAGAGAAGCTTAGATCAAACAAAATTTAACTATAACTTTTAAACCCTCTTTGTCTTAACCTATTTAATCTTTTATAAAGTTTTACCGAATGTGTTATTTTTCTAACAATAGCAAAAACACCTCCTAATAAAGCTCCTGTAAACGCTCCCATTGTAACAGGGTCAAAATGATGTCCTGTAATTAAATATTTTGCATAAAAAACAGTAATACCTATTGCAATTGAAATTAAGAATACTTGCAATTTAGATTTTGAAAAAGAGGCATAAATTCCTGTCAAAACTCCTGTAATTATTGAGGCTGCAGTTATTTTTGTCAAAACCAGCTCTGTAAAAGGAGTTGTTACTGGTAAAAAAAAGGATGTTGTAAAAACACCAATTAAAAAACCTGCCAGAATACCTATAAGAATTTTTCGTACCATTTGTAGAGGAAATTAGAGTATAAATATACACTTTTTTGACGAAAAACTAAATTAAATTTTGACTTTGTGCTTTGATAACAGCTTCTAATTTACTGTGAACTTGTAATTTCTTATATATATTTTCTATATGTTTTCTAACTGTAGATGGAGATATAAATAAATGTTCTGCAATTACATTGTAATTTAAACCTTTACTTAATTGAATTAAAATTTCGGTTTGTCTTTTAGAAAGTTTTACTTGCTCTACTTTTTCTTCTTCTACTGAAATAAGTAATGGTTTTCTTAACAGATTTAATGCTTTTAAAGCGATACTTGGTGTCATTGGTGCGCCACCATCCATCACTTCTAAAATACTTTTGTAAAGTATATCTGCCTGTATCTCTTTTAACAAATATCCATTTGCGCCTGCTTTTATAGATTTAAAGACACAATCATCATCATCTACAACGGTTAGCATAATTACTTTTATATGCGGGTATTTGTTTTTTACAATTTCTGTAGCTTTAATACCATCCATTTCTGGCATTTGAATATCCATCAAAATAACATCTAAATGATGATCTTCCTCTAATTTACCTATTAATTCAGCACCATTAATTGCCGTAAATTTTACTGTAAGATCATCAAAAAAAGAAAGTTTTTCTTTAATTGCAAGGGTTAAGAAATGGTTGTCTTCTGCGATACAAATTTTTAGTTTCATAAAAATGGCGTTTGGTATTTGTAAAGTTACTAATTCTTAACAAGAAACATTATACGGCATTTGACGTATTTTATATATCTATAATTACGGTAATTGTACTTCCTTTATTAATTTTAGAGTCAATAAAAACTTTTCCTCCTATTTCACTCATTCTTTTCTCTATATTACTAAGTCCGTTTCCTAAGGTAATATTGTTGATATCAAAGCCTTTTCCGTTGTCTTTTATTTCAATTTTTAATTGCTCTTTTTCTACGGATGCAAACACAAATATTTTTGATGCTCCGGCGTATTTTATAGCATTATTAATCGCTTCTTGCATTACTCTAAATAAGTTTACACCAATAATAGAAGTAAAATGAATCATTTTCTCTACAGAATGGTCAACTTTAAATGTAGTATTTGGGCTTGCTTGTTTTGCTTTTTCTATATAAGATAAAATTCGCGTATGTAAATCATCCGAAGAAATAGTGTTTTTGTTCATAGCCCAAATAGTATCTCGCAATTCAAAAATCGTGTCCGAAGTAAATGAACTAATACTCGATAGTTTTGCTTTTAATACATTGTCTGCATCTTTGGTAACGTATTTTAAATTATCTATTGATGAAATGATAAAGGTTAATTGAGAACCTATATTATCATGTAAATCTCTAGAAATTCTAAGACGTTGTTCTTGCAATCGGTTTTGTGTTTTTATTTTAGAAAGTGCGTCTTTTAAGTCAATTTCTTTTTGCAGTTGTTTTCTTTTTAATTGATTTTTTTTATAAAACCCAAAGGAGATAATCCCTAAAATTAACAATGCCGATGCTAATACAATAGCATATAAAGTTCTGTTCTTTATTTCTAATTGATTAGCTAACAGCTCTTCTTTTTGTCAGGGCAAACTCATACTTTTATTTTTAACACCTTTAGCAAATACTGATTAT
>CAZZNK010000053.1:0-15922 GCA_964655585.1 uncultured Flavobacteriaceae bacterium | reverse complement strand
GTTTATTGGTTTCTCATTTAGCATTAGGTAGGTTAGATGAGCTAAAGAAACTGTACACATCGGTAAATCAAAGAGCTATTTTTAGTAACAGCCCGTTTAAAACCAAACTTGTAAATGGTACAAAAGTAATTTCTATACGGCATAGAAATACTTTTTGGAATTTTATAAATGGACGGAAAACTTTTGGTGAGAGTAAAAACTTGCGAAAATTAATCAAGAATAATATTACCGAAAAAATGTACAATACTATTCTAAAAACCAATAAAGATGTAGTGGTTACCGTTTCTAATTTAACTACAAGTCAAATTGAGTACAAATCGATTAGAGATTTTAATTACGAAGATTTTTGCGATTGGATTTGGGGTTCTTGCAATTACATTCCTTTTATGAGCTTATTAGAAAAAAATCATTGCCAGTATGGGGATGGAGGCTTTGGCAGCTTGGTACCTATCCGAGAGGCAATACTCCGTGGTGCTAAAGAAATAGATGTTGTAATTTTAGAAACAGAAGTAAATCAATTGAATAAATTACCTGCAAAAAACCCGTTTTCTTTATTAATGACTGTGTTTGATTTTATGCTAGAAAATGTAGAACGTCATAATATTACCATCGGAAAACTATCAGCAAAACACAACGATGTAAAATTAAACTTATACTATACACCAACGGTTTTAACCACAAATTCTTTAATTTTTGATAAAAAACTGATGAAAAAATGGTGGAAAGATGGTTACAATCATGCAAAACAACAAAATGAAGATTTGATGAGTGAGTTTAGACCCGATTTGATTGATGAAAAGAGGTAAACTTACTGTAACTCCACATACATATTATTCCCTGTAATACTTTCTAATTTACTGTTTGAAACTTCTTTAAAAGTAGTTTTATCTGTCGTTTTACTCATTCTAGCACCTGTAGTAATATAAGTAATAGTTCTTGCAAGCATTGGTTCAGTCAATTCTCCTAGAATACCTAAGTTTCCATAATCTTCTGCCAAAGCAACTTCAGGAGTAAAGCCCTGAGGAGCATTTTGGTTATCTACATTTTTAATTTCTAATACAATAGGTTGCATTGCCCAAGTATGATCTGGATTTAAATTTGCTCCGTTTCTAGTATAATTATCAGAATCGTACAAAGTAACAGAGCCTACATGTTTACCGTAAGTTGTGTTTCCTACTAGTTTCACATCAATATATGGTTTTAAACTATTAATTACCAATTCTGATGCAGAAGCAGAACTCCCTGTAACAATAAAATAAATTCGAGTAAGCTGTAAACTGTTTATAAGGTCATTTTGACCTGTAATATGACTTGTAAACGTATTTATAAATCTACTTGGGTCATTAGTTGCCTCCATAACTTTATCATTCCAAACTTGTTTAGAAAATGTTTGCCCATCAAACTGCCCCGTAATCATACTACCTAGAAAAGAGGCTGTTCTTACTGATCCGCCTGGGTTATATCTTAAATCTACAATTAAATCAGTAATTCCGTTAAAGGTAGAGAAAGCTGTATTTAATTGTCTGTCAAAAGAGCTTGCAAATTGGTTGTATAATAAATACCCTACTTTATTAGATGCATCAATATCAAAAACTTTAGCAATAGCAACAGGATTTTCTTGTAACTGACTTTTGGTTAAAGAAATGGTATTTCCATTGCTTGTAGGGTTTCCATTATTGTAATCTGCTAAATGTATGGTGTAGTTTGTGCTACTTGAAAATAACAAACTTCTATAATTACTTCTTGTTAATTGAGTTCCGCCTACTTGGTTAAAAATCATACCTCGTAGAACTCCTTGAGTAGTAGCATCAGAATTCGGAATTACATATCGAACATATCCAAAAATATCAGTAGTACTTCCAGTAACTCCTTTTAAGCCAAATTCCATCCCGTTATTTAGTGAAAGTCCTTGAAAAGAATTTTCTAAGGCAACATAATCATCAACAATCCAAGAAAAGCGATCTACAACACCTGGTTGATTCAATAAGCTTTGAAATAAATCTTTAGGAGAATCATATCCTCTTAAAAAATTATTTAGTTGATTTTGAGAAGAAAAACGAACATCAGATAAGTTAGCAACATCCTTTTGCCACAAGTAATAAGCGTTTAAACCTTTCCAAACAAAATTATTTATTTTAACATCTGCTGGTATGCTTTCTGTTTTTGAACAATTAGAAAAAGCAAATACAATAAGTAGCAATAGAAGTATTCTTTGATATGTTATTTTTTTCATGATAGTTAAAATTGATATATTTTCATAACGCAATGTAACTATTAAAAGTATAAATTTACAATTCGATGTAACAAAATTTAGAATGCATCGTCATAATAATGTAAACCGATAAAAAAATATTGTTTTACAAATCAACGAAAACAAATAGATGAATCAGTCAAACTTTTTAAAAGTTGTATTACCATTTAAAGACAAAGTATTTCGTTTGGCTAAAAGATTGTTAGTTTCTACAGAAGAAGCAGAAGATGCCACGCAAGAATTACTTTTAAAATTGTGGAATAATAAAGAAAAAATAGCTGAGTATAAAAATGTAGAAGCTTTTGCTATGACAATGACTAAAAACTACTGTTACGATAGATTAAAATCGAAACAAGCTAGTAATTTAACCTTAATTCATAGCAATTATAAAGAGAAAGATACAAGTTTAGATAAAAAATTAGAACTTAGAGATAGTGTAAACCAAGTACACAAACTCATAGAGAATTTACCAGAACAACAAAAGGTAATTATTCAATTAAGAGATGTTGAACAATACAGTTTTGAAGAAATAGGTAAAATGATAGATATGAAACCAACCGCAATACGTGTAGCATTATCTAGAGCAAGAAAAACAATACGAGAACAATTAATAAAAAAACACAACTATGGAGTTAGCTAACATAGAAAAATTAGTAAAAAAATACCTAAACGCAGAAACAACGCTGCAAGAAGAAGCAACATTACGAGATTATTTTTTATCAGATGATGTGGCACCACATTTGCAAGAGTATACACAGATGTTTGGTTATTTTCAAAGTAACAAAGATGAAACCTATACAAAAACCATTCAATTAAAAACTAAAAAAACGAATTGGAAATGGTTATCAGTAGCAGCATCAATAGTCTTGTTAGTAAGTGTGTATTTTGGCAATGAATATAGAGAGCAGCGAAAAATGGAAAAACAATACGCTCAAGTTCAAGATATTCTAATGATGATTTCAGGAAATTTAAACAAAGGAAATGAAGCCATTGCCCAATTATATACCTACGAGAATACAGTACATAAAATATTTAAAACCAAGTAAATAAAAACAAAACCAAGTAAATTTAAAAAGATGAAAAAAATAACACTAATAATAGCCTTAATCGTAGCGCCAATGATAAGCTACGGACAATCAATTTTTGATACCTTAGAAGATATGGATGACGTATCATCTGTAATTGTAAACAAAGACGCATTCGAAATTTTATCGAAATTCAATGTGAAAAGTGATGGAAATGAAGCCATGGAAATTTTTACGATGATTCAGAATTTAGAAGAATTAAAAATGTTTTCTACCAGTAATACATCCATAGCAGAAAAAATGAATGGTATGGTAAGAACACATATAAAAAAAGCGAATCTTACGCAGTTAATGAGAATTAAAGACAAAGGATCTCGTGTTAAAATTTATATAAAAGCAAGTAAAAATAAAAACCTTGTAAGTGAGGTTCTAATGTTTATTCAAGGAATTGAAAAGCATTCTAAAGGAAAAGTAAGCTCTGTAGTTGTTTCTTTAACGGGTGAGATAGATATCAATAAATTATCGAAACTAGCAGATACTATTACCAAAGAACATAAAAAAGATAAAAAATAATGAAAAAAATCACAACCATACTTTCACTTTTAATTGTAACTCTTGTATTTACATCGTGTAAAAAAGAATCGCTACAAAGTTACTTAGTAGAAAGTCAAGAAAAACAAGGATTTATTACTGTAGATGTTCCTTCGAGTATTTTACAATTAAAAAACGATGATGTATCTGATGATGTAAAAGAAACCTTAAAGAGCATTCGAAAAATAAACATCGTTGCTTTACCAATAAAAGGAAATGAAGCTGCATACGATGTTGAAAAGGAGAAAATTAAAAAGATTCTAAAAAACTCATCTACCTATAAAAGTCTAATGAGAATATCATCAAGTGGAGTAAAAATGAGTCTATATTACACAGGTAGTGAAGACGCAATTGATGAAGTAATTGCTTTTGGTTATGGTAAAAAAGCTGGTGTAGGTATCGCAAGAATTTTAGGTGATAATATGAATCCTTCAAAAATCATAGAAATGATGAAAAACATCAAAGTAGATGGAGATCATATAAATCTAGAAAAATTTAGCGCTATTTTTAAAGGATTAAAATAAACCGTTAAACATATAAAGTAAGAAAACCACAAATCTAATTTAGATTTGTGGTTTTCTTTTTAACGCACTATTAACAAGCCAAACAAGATAATTTATTACTTTTGAACTTTCAATAAAACAGATCATGAGAATTCAGAAAATAAGCACCTTTATTTTTATATTTTTTGTAGCAATTACTTTTGCACAAAAATCTAATTATAGAGCGGAGAAAGATAAAATACACGATATTATTCATACCAAATTAAAAGTCGATTTTAATTTTTCAAAAAAGCAAATGAACGGAGAAGAATGGTTAACTGTACAACCACACTTTTACGAAACCAACAAGCTAACATTAGATGCAAAGGCTATGTTGATTCATCAAGTGAGTTTAAATAATCAAAAATTAGACTATTATTATGATAATTTACAGTTAATTATAGATTTACCTCGGATATATAAAAGAAATGAAAAAATTACTATTTATATTAAATACACGGCACGTCCAGAAAAAGTAAAACAAAAGGGAAGTGCAGCCATTACCGATGCCAAAGGATTATACTTTATCAATGCTGATGGCTCTGACAAAACAAAACCTACGCAAATTTGGACACAAGGAGAAACCGAATCAAGCAGTTGTTGGTTTCCAACGATTGATAGTCCGAATCAAAAAACATCACAAGAAATTTATATAACAGTTCCAAATAAATTTACCACGTTATCTAACGGAAAGTTAGAAAATCAAAAAAAAAACAGCAACGGAACTAGAACCGATTATTGGAATTTCACTAAAAAACACGCTCCGTATTTGTTTTTTATGGGAATAGGAGAGTACGAAGTTATTAAAGATTCATATAAAAATATTCCTGTAAATTATTATGTAGAAAAAGAATACGCTCCGTATGCCAAAGATATTTTCGGATTAACACCAGAAATGATGGGTTTCTTTTCTAAAATTACAGGCATTGAATACCCTTGGAGTAAATACAGCCAAATTGTGGGGAGAGATTATGTAAGTGGTGCGATGGAAAACACAACAGCTGTTATCCATGGAGAGAATGCCTATCAAAAACCAGGGCAATTAATCGACCAAAATGTACAAGAAAATACGATTGCACACGAGTTATTTCATCATTGGTTTGGAGATTTGGTTACTGCAGAAAGCTGGAGTAATATTACCGTAAATGAATCGTTTGCAAATTATAGTGAATACCTATGGTTAGAGCACAAATATGGAAAACAAACGGCAGATGCACATTTATTTGAAGACACCGAGCTTTATAAAAATGGGCAGAATTTTGACAAACATTTAGTTCGTTTTAATTATGACAGTAAAGAAGATGTATTCGATTCAGTAAGTTATAATAAAGGGGGCGCAATTTTACATATGTTGCGAAACTATGTAGGAGATGAAGCTTTTTATGCGAGTTTAAAAGCATATTTAACAGCATATAAATACAAAACAGCAGAAGCACATCAACTACGATTAATCTTTGAAAAAATAACAGGAAAAGATTTAAACTGGTTTTTTAATCAATGGTATTTTGGTAGCGGACACCCAAAAATTGATGTTTCTTATGATTATAACACGCTTGAAAAAACCGTAACTGTAAATATTGTACAAACACAATTACAAACCTTTCAATTCCCTTTAACTATTGATGTTTTTCAGGGAAGTAAAAAAACAAGACATACCGTTTTTGTAAACGGAAAAGATGCTTCGTTTAAGCTTCCTTTTCAAAATAAAAACCCAGAGTTAATTTTAATCAATGCAGATGGTGTACTGTTAGCAGATGTCAATGAAAATAAAATTTTAAGCGAATATATACATCAATTAAAATATGTTAAAAATTATGTACATAAAAGAGCTGCTTTATTAGAGGTTGCAAAAAAACAAGACGATAAAAAAGCATTCAATGCTATTGCCAATGCTATGAAAGACGATTTTTGTAAAATCAGAATTTTAGCTCTAGAAAATATCGATTTAATCAATAAATATGCAAAAAAAGAGGTGATTAATCGTATTATTTATATGGCAAATAATGACAAAAAAACACTGGTACGAGCTGCCGCAATAGAAACTCTAGGAAAATTAACCGACCCAATATATACATCTATTTTTCAAAAAGGATTGAAAAGTAAATCATATAATGTTATCGGAAAATCTTTGGTGGCAATGTATTATGTAAATAAACAGTTAGTAATTACAAAATCGAAAGGGTTGCCAGATGAAGTTAGAAAGATATTAGCAACTCCATTAACTCGAATTTTTATTGAAGAAAATGATAAAAGTGAGCTTCCGTTTATTGCAAAAAATGTGCTTTCAGGTATGTTTTTAACCAATGATAATAGAACAAAAGTGCTCTATCAAAAGGCATTTAAGCAAATATCAAAATGCAATAACAAGTTAGCTATCAAAAATTTAACTAATGATATGGTTGTGAAAGGAAATCAGTACAAGCAGTTTAATTTCGATAAAGTAATGATCAATCTAATGCGTAAAATGGTGCAAACCCAGAAAAAAGAAAACGTTACAGGAAGAGTTAAGAATATTGAGATTATAAAAACTGCCATGGCAAAATTACTGTAAATAAATTTTCAAAAAACAATAGTAAGAAATTGTTTTCGTTCTTTTTTAAAGAAAAAAAATGAAAAGTAACTATTCTCCTGTAGATTATGAACATATTGAAGAGAAGCTAAATGTAATTACACACGCATTCGGTATGTTAGCTAGTATCGTTGCGCTGGTATTTTTAGTTATTAAAGCCAGTATCTACGGGGATATTTGGCACATTGTAAGCTTTTCTATTTTTGGTACAAGTTTACTGATACTCTATACCGCATCTACCTTATTTCATAATGCCAAGAATAAGAAAATTAGAAAAAGATTAAATATTTTTGATCATGCATCAATTTATGTTTTAATTGCAGGTACTTATACGCCATTTGCACTGGTAACTTTACATGGAGAAGTTGGGTGGTGGATTTTCGGTATCACATGGTTTTTTGCCTTGATAGGAATTATTTTAAAACTATTTTTTACAGGAAAATTTAAAATTGTATCCACATTAATGTATGTTCTAATGGGCTGGGTTATTGTTTTCGCAATCAATCCTTTGATAAATAATTTACCTTCAGAAGGCGTTAAATGGCTTTTTGCTGGAGGGATTGCATACACAATAGGAGCCGTTTTATATAGCATCAATAAGATAAAATACAATCACGCTATTTTTCATGTATTTGTATTGGTAGGTAGTTTTTGTCATTTTTGGTCTATATATTTTTATGTCTTAAAAACATAAACTCATTCCTTTTTGCTATATTGACGCTTTAAAATTATACAATATGCAATTTTCTGTCAAACAGATTACTTTTATTACTATTTCTTTATTTTTTATAGGATGTTCTCCTGTGAAAAAACTCACTTTTAAGAAAAACATCGATACATCATCAAAAAAAATACGCTATCAAAAAAAGCAAATTTTTTCTTTGGATGATATGGGGCTGTACGCAACCAATCAGTTTGACGCTGCACGATTAAACGGATTTAGAAAAGTGAACGATAGTACTGTAAACGTATTTATAATGCCAGAAAACACACCCATTAATAATAGTGCATGGTACTCATTTAAAATTTGGTCTAAAACACCAAAAAAAGTGTATTTAAAGTTTCAATATCCAGAAAAATACAGTCATCGGTATGTTCCGAAGATAAAAAGAAAAAATAACGATTGGGTTGCTGCAGATTCAACAATATTTCAGTTTAATGGAAAAAGTGCCACCTTAAAAATTAATGTTACTTCAGATCCTGTATGGATTGCTGCTCAAGAATCCGTTTCTGCTGCAGACACTTACAAATGGATAAATAATACTATTAAAAATAAAGAATATGTACATCAATTCAGTGCAGGAAAATCAGCTTTAAACAGAAATTTACCCGTTTTAGATATTTATAAAGGAGAAACAAAAGGAAAACCAATAATTGTGTTGCTTTCACGTCAGCATCCACCAGAGTTGACGGGATATTTTGCTTTTCAGAGTTTTTTGAACACAATTTTAGATGAAAGTGAGTTGTCAAAATCATTTTTAGAAAAATATAGAATTTTGGTATTCCCAATTGTCAATCCAGATGGAGTAGATTTAGGACATTGGCGTCATAATGCAAACGGAATAGATCTGAATAGAGATTGGGGAAAATACCGTCAACCAGAAATAAAGAATTTAACTGCATATGTTGTAAAAACTGTAAATAAGGCAACAGCAACAGTTCCGTTAGCAGTCGATTTTCATTCTACGCAAGAGGATATGTATTATACCAGTGATACAAGAAATATTACTGCGCACCCAGATTTTATTGAGAATTGGATGAATGGTATTGAAAAAAACTTAAAACAGTACAATTACAAACCAGAGCAAGATAGAGCGAACTCCGTAAAACCCGTATCAAAAGGGTGGTTTCTAAAATATTTTAAGTCAAATGCTATTACCTACGAAATTGGTGATGAAACTCCACGAAGCTTTATCAAAGCAAAAGCAGCAGTTGCCGCCAAAGAAATGATGAGGTTATTGTTAAAATGGTAGATTATCCTTTTAAATACTCTCCAAACGTTCCATCAGTATAAAAAACCAGTATTCGCTGTATTTTTTTTTCTGATGATATTGGTACGGAAACTTTTTCAGTAGACAAATCTGTTTTAGGGAGTGGAGTAGGAGTGTCTATTTTTTCTTTCTTCGGGAAAACACCCTTTCCTTTTAACAACCAATACATATCAACATCTGTAAAAGTATTGGTTACTTTCAATACAAAATCTAAACTTGGTTTATTTCTCCCTGATAAAATATGAGAAATACTTGAACGCTGTACGCCAATTTTATCTGCAAAATTAGAGGCTGTAAGTTGATGAAATTCCATCACTTTTTTAAGTCTATTTATAAAATCCATACCGTTTACCATTGTAACAAATTTATCACTTTACAAATGTAAACTCTTATGGGTGTTTATGCAAATTTATTAGTTCTCTATTTTTAATTTAAAAATATTCCATAAACAAAAGCTTTACCTTTATATATTTAATTATCTAAAACACAATGCATTGTGTTTTTGTTATAGAGTAAGCCTATATCAATATTTTAGGTGCTTTAATATTGTATTTCCCAACTCATAATATATGTTTTAAAGTTGACAATAGTAACTTAAGTGCTATTTACAATTGTAATTATCGCAAAGTTAAAGCCTACATTCTATAAAAAATAAAACCTTATTTTTGTAACTTATAATTTTGAATCTATGGATTTGTTAGCGGTATCTGAATTAGAAAGTACATATGCGAATAGTAAAGAAAAAACATTGTTTGATCGGTGGATTACATATACTGATATAGCTCCTTTATTTTCAAAATTATCATCAATCTATCAAGTTTCACTTTTAGGAACTTCAGAAAATAATACTCCGATACGAAAAATACAATTTGGAACTGGAAAAAAGAAAATACTCATTTGGAGCCAAATGCACGGAAACGAAAGTACAGGAACAAAAGCGGTATTCGATTTGTTGAATTATATAGAAAAGCATAAAAACGATAAAACGATTCAAAAAATACTTAAAAACTGCACTCTTGTTGTAGTTCCTATGCTAAACCCAGATGGAGCCTTAGCATATACTAGAGTCAATGCAAACGGAATTGATTTAAACCGAGATGCAGTACATCAGCAAGCAAAAGAAAGTAAACTTTTAAGAAGTGTTTTAGATAAATTTAACCCTCATTTTTGTTTTAACCTACACGATCAAAGAACTATTTTTGGAGTAGAAGGTACTAAAAAACCTGCAACCATCTCGTTTTTAGCACCATCCGAAGAAGAAACTAGAAAGATAACTAGCGGAAGAAAAGAAACAATGAATGTAATTATTGCAATGAATAATTTATTGCAACAAATAATACCCAATAGTGTTGGTCGCTATACAGATGAGTTTTATCCTACAGCAACAGGAGATAATTTTCAAAAACTAGGACATAATACTGTCTTGATTGAAGCAGGTCATTACCATGAAGATTACAGCAGAGAAATTGTTCGGAAATTGAATTTTTACGCATTGTTACAAGGCATCTTTCATGTTGCAAATGAAGATGATTATAAGGAATATAAACCGTATTTTGAAATTCCGAATAATCAAAAAAACTTCTTCGATGTTATCCATAGGAATAAAAAAACAGGAATTGACACATCGTATCAGTTTAAAAACAAGATAGTTAACGGTATGTTTACATCGGTATTAGAGCAAGAAAAAAAAGGAGATTTATCGATGTTTTTAGCACATAAAGAAATTTTTAAGAAATGATATTTATTTAAATATTCTTCAATAAAACCATCGTTATGTTGAATAAAATATATAAGTTTACTCACTTAATTGAATAAAGTTAAAAATGAAAAAATTTGTACTTGATGAAATTGATCATCAGATTTTAGATATTTTAATAGAAAACGCCAGAACTCCGTTTACTGATATTGCAAAAAAATTATTAGTTTCAGCAGGAACAATACATGTTCGTGTAAAAAAAATGGAAGATGAGGGGATTATTAAAGGCTCAACTTTAACCCTTAATTACGAAAAAATGGGCTATTCATTTATAGCGCATGTAGGTATTTATCTAGAAAAAACCTCTATGACACAAAATGTAATTGACAATTTACGTTCTATTCCTAATGTTACAGTTGCATACGTTACTGCAGGGAAATATAATATTTTCTGTAAAGTAAGGGCAAAAGGAACTAGCGATGCAAAAGACATTATTTATGAAATTGACGAAATACCTGGGGTTAGCAGAACAGAAACTATGATTGCTTTAGAAGAAAGTATCAATGATAAAAAACGATTGATGCACACTATTTTTAAAGATTTATAAGAATTCTATTTCTTTATAATAATAAAAAAATCTTCTTTTTTAAAGAAGATTTTTTTTATGTTTGTACTTCAAACAAACACCAATTTAATGTTTCAAAACATTCATTATTCAAGTACAGATTTATCAAAAAAAACATTGTTAAACCTATACAAAGCAATGTTAAAACCTCGGTTGATTGAGGAAAAAATGTTGATTTTACTTCGACAAGGAAAAATTTCTAAATGGTTTAGTGGTATTGGGCAAGAAGCCATTTCTGTGGGTGTAACATCCGCTTTAAAAAAAGAAGAATACATTTTACCAATGCACCGAAATTTAGGCGTTTTTACGACAAGAGAAATCCCTTTGTACCGATTATTCTCACAATGGCAAGGAAAAGCCAATGGTTTTACAAAAGGGAGGGATAGAAGTTTTCATTTCGGTACGCAAGAATTTAATATTATTGGGATGATTTCTCATTTAGGGCCTCAATTTGGGGTTGCTGATGGAATTGCTTTGGCAAATAAACTCAAGGAAAACAAACAAGTTTGCGCTGTTTTTTCTGGTGATGGAGGAACAAGCGAAGGAGATTTTCATGAAGCTTTAAATGTTGCTTCTGTTTGGAACTTACCTGTATTGTTTTGCATAGAAAATAATGGCTACGGATTATCTACACCTACTTCTGAGCAGTTTAAATGCGAAAACATTGCTGATAAAGGTATTGGTTACGGAATGGAAAGCCATATTATTGATGGAAATAATATTATAGAAGTTTACACCAAAGTAAGCGAATTGGCAGAAAGTGTGCGTAAAAACCCAAGACCTATTTTATTAGAGTTTAAAACCTTTAGAATGCGTGGGCATGAAGAGGCGAGTGGTACAAAATATGTTCCGCAAGAACTTATGGATATTTGGGCAGCAAAAGATCCCATAGAAAATTTTCAGGAATATTTAAAATCCGAAGGAGTTATCACAGAAGAGCAAGAGGTAACTTTCAAAAAAGAGATTATTCATGAAATTAATAGCCATTTAAAACTTGCTTATGATGAAGATGTAATTGTTTCTGATGTTGAAAATGAACTAAAAGATGTGTATGCATCCTATAAATTCGAAGAAGTTTCTCCATCAAAAGAAACAAAGAAAATACGTTTAGTAGATGCTATTTCAGATGGTTTAAGACAATCGATGGAAAAACACAACGATTTGGTAATTATGGGGCAAGATATTGCTGAATATGGTGGTGTTTTTAAAATTACAGACGGGTTTTTAGAAAAATTTGGAAAAGAACGTGTTAGAAATACGCCAATTTGTGAAAGCGCTATTGTTTCTGCCGCCTACGGTTTGTCTATAAGCGGTATAAAATCAGTCATGGAAATGCAATTTTCTGATTTTTCTTCTACAGGATTCAATCCGATTGTAAATTTATTAGCAAAATCACATTACAGATGGTCTCAAATAGCCGATGTTGTGATAAGAATGCCTTGTGGAGCAGGAGTAGGAGCAGGTCCTTTTCACAGTCAAACAAACGAAGCTTGGTTTACCAAAACACCTGGATTAAAAGTGGTATATCCTGCTTTTCCTGCAGATGCAAAAGGCTTGTTAGCTACTGCAATAAATGACCCAAACCCTGTATTATTTTTCGAACACAAAGCATTGTATCGTTCTGTATATCAAGAAGTACCAGAGAATTACTATACCATTCCATTAGGAAAAGCGGCTACTTTAAAAGAAGGAAATTCGATTACAATTATTAGTTACGGAGCGGGTGTGCATTGGGCATTAGAAACCTTAGAAAATAACCCAGAAATATCAGCAGAATTGATTGATTTAAGAACTTTACAACCTTTAGATACTGAAACTATTTACACATCGGTAAAAAAGACTGGTAAAGTAATTATTTTACAAGAAGACAGTCAGTTTGGTGGTATTGCGAGCGATCTTTCTGCGTTAATTACAGAAAACTGCTTCGAACAATTAGATGCACCTGTAAAAAGAGTGACGAGTATAGAAACTCCAATTCCATTTTTACCAACCTTAGAGAAACAATATTTAGCCAAAAATCAGTTTGAGAGTGATTTATTAGCTCTTTTAGCTTATTAGTATATGATTATAGATTTGATAAAAAATAGACGTGCTGTTTTTCCTCCTCAATTTAATGATGAGAAAATAACCAAATCAGAAATTACGGAATTATTAGAGGCTGCAAATTGGGCACCAAGTCATTTTAAAACAGAACCTTGGTGGTTTAAAGTAGTGCACACATCAAAAGGGAAAGAAGAATTTAGTGCTTTTATTTCTGAAACATATAAGAATAAAGCTGCAAAATTTTCTGAAATAAAATTTAAGAAATTAAAAGGAATGCCCTTAAAATCTGCTGCTGTTATTGTAATTTGTATGCAAAGAGATGAAAAAAAAAGAGCGCCAGAGTGGGAAGAAATTGCTGCGGTTTCTATGGCGGTTCAGAATTTATGGTTACAAGCTACTGAAATGCGTATTGGTGGTTTTTGGAGTTCTCCAGAGGTTATTATCAAAGAAATGCATCATTTTTTTGAACTGAAAGAAAGAGAAAGCTGTTTAGGTTTCTTTTACTTAGGAAAATATGATAAAGAACTTCAAAAAGGAGAAAGAGGGAATATTCAAGATAAAATTAGTTGGGTTTAATATCCCAATTAAATGCATCAAACAGTGCAGTCCAATCTTTTGGAAAATTTGCTGATAACTTTAGGTTTTCATTTGTAAAAGGATGCGTAAACTCTAATTTTTTAGCGTGTAGAAATAAGTTTCCCCATCCGAAGTTCTCTAAAAACATCATATCATGATTTTTATCACCGTATTTAGCGTCACCAATTAACGGGTGGCTAATTTTGGTCATATGCACACGCAATTGATGCATTCTACCCGTTTTTGGTTGTAGTTCTACCAAACTATACCGAGAAGTATCATAGGGTTTTACAGGGATTTCTAAGATAACAGTTTCTATAGTTTTTAAATGTGTCAAGGCTTCTTTGTGTACTTTTCCGTCACGTCCTTTTACAGGAGTATCTATAATTTTAGTTGATGGTGCGTGCCCACGAACAACCCCAAAATAGGTTTTTTGAATTTGATTATTTGTAAATAATTCTTGAAATTTAGCGACATAACTTGTCTTTTTTGCCAATAAAATAATACCAGAAGTTTTTCTATCTAATCGATGAATTGGATAAAAAGTACCACCAATTTGTTGATCTAACAATTGTAACAGAGAGTTTTCTTCGGATTTATTTCTAGAATGATAGGAGTGATGTACCAATACATTATTGGGTTTTGAAACACAAATTAAAAACTCATCTTCGTAAATAACTTCAAGATTCATGCTTTAAATACTTTTTTAAATGAAACAATAAAACGAGTGATGTAAAACCACAAATAAAGAAACCTACAAAAAGCGGTAGGGAAGTGGTGGTTACAAATTTACCGATATAAGTTGCGATAGGAACTGCCATAATTGTAGAAAAAAACCCGTTTAGTGCAGCTCCTATTCCTGCAATGTGCCCAATGGGTTGCATTGCTAAGGCTCTTAAATTACCAAATAAAAAGCCGATGGAAAAAAATTGAAATCCGAAGAAAACTAATAAAACGGTTATTGATGGATTCGGTTTTCCATAATAAAGGAACAGATAAATTACAGGGATTATCGTAAAAAGAACCATAAAGACACTTATCAGTTTTAACATTCCGAATTTTAATACAAAGGTTCCGTTTAAAAAAGTTGCCAATCCAACAGTAATTGCTAAACCCGCAAAAATAAACGGAAATTCTTCTGTTAAGTGGTATTGTTCTTGAAAAATAACTTGCGATGTACTTAAATACACCATAAAAGAACTGGTAATAAACCCAGAAATAAGAGTAAATACAATGGCTTGCTTGTGTTTGATAAATTCTTTAAATCCATCCATAAAAAGACGAAGTGTAAATGGTTTTTGATGCTCTTTGGCTAAGGTTTCAGGTTGCCTTTTGTACAACCAATATACAACAAGGAGCCCGAAAATTAACTGACTTTGAAATATAAACTCCCAACCAAAAAAATCTAACATTAATTTACCAATAGCAGGTGCAACAATTGGTACAAGGATGAAAATAACAACAATAAACGACATTATTTTCGCCATATAATCTCCACTAAAAGAGTCTCTTACCATAGCTATACTAATTGTTCTTGGTGCAGACAAACCTATTCCTTGTAAGATTCTACCAAAAAGCATCATCTCTAAACTTGTGGAAGAAATACAGATAAAACTAGCAATAACAAAGATAAAAAAACCGATATAAACCATTTTTTTACGTCCGAAGCTATCAGATAATGGGCCAAAAATGAGCTGACCAAATCCTAAGCCTAAAAAAATCATGGTAATAAGTAGTTGATTATCGGCTTTGTTAGTAACTCCGATTGACAAACCAATTTGATCTAATGCTGGTAAAATTGCATCAATAGATAGTGCAACCAATGACATTAATGATGCCATTAATGCAATAAATTCAAATTTTGATTGTTTCTTTTTTAGCATTGCGCAAAAGTACAGATTAGAATTTGTAAATTATTATTTTTAAAGGGGATTATGGATTTAATTAAACTACAAGAATCAATAGGTGGAATAGATATCTACTTATTAGATCAGATTTTAAAAAGAAGGTATT
>CAZZNK010000052.1:0-16424 GCA_964655585.1 uncultured Flavobacteriaceae bacterium | reverse complement strand
GGATAATCAGTATTTGCTAAAGGTGTTAAAAATAAAAGTATGAGTTTGCCCTGCTTGAATTGTTCCGTTATTAGTAATGTTATTTTCTACAGTAACTGTTCCGGTTACTGTTAGTGTTTTTGTAGCATTTACCGTACAATTACAAATACTAATTGCACCAACTTCTGTATAATCTCCATCAATAACAGCATTAAAATAATCATTCGGACCTACATCCCACGAAGTGGTATAGGTAGCTGTAGAATTAAATATCCCTGTAAATGTTTGGTTAACAGAATTACTGCTAGTTGATGTTGTGCCACTATTCCAGTTAGCTTTATTACAAATATTTGATAAAATGGTGGCTCTTGACCCTGATAAAGAACCAGAATAAATTACATTATCTACCTCTTGTATAGCTACTGCATTTGTTCCATTTATTAGACCTAAAGGAACCCCAGAAGTGTTTGATGATGTTGCAGAAGATTGCCAAACACCTGCTCCGTCATTATTTATTGCAAAAATAAATGTTGGTGATGCAGTAGTGCCTTGATAAGCTAAAATTTGATCTCCTCCAGTTGCTAAATTCCAAGAACTAGTAGAAATACTCATCGTAACAATATCTCCACAATTTACTTTTGCACCAGCAGTCCAGGTATGTATACCCTCTCCTGCTCTAAAAGATGGAGTACCAGTAGTTACCCAGCCTTTATCAGTAAAGTTTATGACAGTACCAGACTCAATTGTTGTTAAAGCTAAAAATTTAATTCCCTCAGGATTTCCGTCAGAATTATATTGTATTATTGCAATGTCACCTGCAGAAAGTGTAGATTGTGCGTATCCTAAAGAACTTAATAAAAGCCCAAAAATTAAAAGTATTTTATTTTTCATAATATAAAATTTGTACAAATATATTAATAAGACACTTAAAAAGTGTAAAAGTTACATCTAATCAGTAAATTATGTATGAAAAAAAAAGTTTTACTGTTGATGAGATAAAACGAAAGTTAGAAAACTACTGCGTATATCAAGATCGTTGTCATAAAGAGGTGGAGCAAAAAATGAGAGATTACAACTTAATCCCCGAAGCTAGAGAAATCATTTTATTACATTTAATGCAACATGATTTTTTAAATGAAGAACGTTTTTCTAAAAGTTATGCTCGGGGAAAATTCAACATCAAAAAATACGGAAAACAACGCATTACTAGAGAGTTAAAATTTAGAGACATTTCTGCATATAATATTAAAACTGCACTCAAAGAAATTGATGAAAACGACTATTTAAAAACTATTTTAAGTATTGCCGAGAAAAAAACCAACCAAATCAAAGAATCAAATTTTTACAAACGCAAAAAGAAATTAGTAGATTTTTTACTCCGAAAAGGGTATGAAACCTCACTTATTTATGAGACTGTAAATACAGTACTAAAAGAAAACTAATATCCTGTTTTTGTCCGAACTCTCTGTAATACTTTTTGAGCTACTTTTTTAGCTTTCTTAGCACCAATAGATAATGCATTATCAATTTCGTGTTTGTTTTCCATAAAATAATTGTAGCGTTCTCTAACAATGGCAAACTTATCTACAATCAACTCGAAAAGCTCTTGTTTTGCATGACCATAACCATAGTTTCCTCCCAAATATTTTATTCTCATTTCTGCTATTTGAGCATCCGAAGCTAACAATTTATACAATGCAAAAACATTGTCTGTATCTGGGTTTTTAGGATCTTCTAAAGAGGTGCTATCCGTTTTTATTCCCATAATTTGTTTGCGTAGCTTTTTATCAGAAAGAAAAATATTGATATAATTATTTCTAGATTTACTCATTTTTTCTCCATCTGTACCCGGAACCAATTTTGTATGTTTCTGTATTTTTGCCTCTGGCACAATTAAGGTATTTCCCACAACATTATTAAACCTATTAGCTACATCTCTAGCCATTTCTAAATGCTGTAACTGGTCTTTACCAACAGGTACAATTTCGGCATCATACAGTAAAATATCTGCCGCCATTAACATCGGATAGGTAAATAAACCCGCATTAACATCATCTAATCGGTCTGACTTATCTTTAAAACTATGCGCTAGCGTTAACCGCTGATACGGGAAAAAACAACTCAAATACCACGATAATTCGGTAACTTCTGGAATATCACTTTGTCTATAAAAAACCGTTTTATCAATATCTAAACCACATGCCAACCAAGTTGCAGCTGTACTGTATGTGTTTTCTCTCAATTCTTTTCCGTCTTTAATTTGCGTCAAAGAGTGCATATCTGCAATAAACAGAAAAGCTTCGTTTTTTGGATTATTCGCCATCTCTATGGCAGGTAAAATGGCTCCTAATAAATTTCCAAGATGTGGTGTTCCTGTACTTTGAACTCCTGTAAGTATTCTAGACATTGTGTAAAATTATATCTCACAAAAGTACAGATTTCAGTAATAATATAAGAATATAAATCACTATTTTTGGCAACTATGAAGTATCTAAAAATCCCTTTTTTATTAATTTGGCGCTTGTGGTTTTATCTCTTAATGACGATAACCATTCTTTTAATGATGCCTTTTTTATTAATCTTTACTTCGGATGAAAAGTATTATCCAAAATTTTGGAAATGTGTACGATTTCTATCTTTTGTTTTAGTTTACGGAATGGGATTTCGATTAAAAATTAGCAAAGAACAAGAAATTGAAACTAACAAAAGTTATATGTTTTGTCCGAACCATACCTCTTTTATGGATCCTTTTATTTTAGCAATTTTAAGTAAAAACCCTATTGTTTTTGTAGGAAAAAAGGAATTGGTAAAAATCCCTGTTTTTGGTTTTTTTTACAAAAGAACCGTAATTATGGTAGATAGAAGTAGTAAAGAAAGCAGAAAACGTGTTTTTAAAATGGCAAAAAAGCGAATGCAAAATGGCGTGAGTATCGTGTTATTTCCTGAAGGATTAGTACCCGAAGAATATATTGTTCTAAGTCCATTTAAAAAAGGGGCTTTTAGTTTGGCAATAGAGCATCAAATACCCATTGTACCTCAAGTTTATTACGATTGTAAACGTTTATTTTCTTGGAATTTTTTAAAAGGAGGCCCAGGAACTTTACGAGTAAAACAGCACGTTTTTATTGAAACAAAAGGCTTATCATCAGAAAATATAGAAAATGTACTGCAACAAACTTTTACTATTATTCACAACGATTTACTGAACGACAAAGCTTACATGAAAGATACTAATAGAAAATAATTTACATAGAATTTATTTAAAACAGTTTGTTTTCAGTAAATTCTTAAAAAAGAAAACCTAATACAATCGTTATTCTTAAAAAAATAACTAAAACACTACCGAATTAGCAAAAAGATGTAACCATTTGTTTATTAGTGAAAAAGAAACTACATTTGTGTTATATTTAAAAAATAATAAATCTTATTAGGGGTAGATTTATTATAAACCTTGGGCTTCGGTTCAAGGTTTTTTTATACCCAATCTTTAAAAGGGTGCTTACTGATTTTAGAATTATAATATTTTTTTATTCCTGTAACTTCTTTACCTAACCATGTTGGTTTTATAAATTTTTCTTTTTTGGTGCTTAATTCTATTTCTGCAACTATCAAGCCTTTATTATCACCTAAAAATTCATCAACTTCAAAAACATGATTTCCTTTTTGTATATAAAATCTTGTTTTTTCTATCATTCCTTTTTCACATAGGCTTAGTAATTGTTTCGCTTCATCAATAAAAATTTCTTTTTCCCACTCAAATCTGCTTATCCCAGAGGTGTCAGAAATTCCTTTTATGGTTAAAAAAGCGGTATCATCGGTAAGCCTAATTCTTACCACTCGTTTTTTATTTGAATTCAGAAAACCTTGTTTTATAGTGGTTTTTTTAAAACTTTCTCGCTTATACGCATCATTTAATACTAAAAATTTACGTTCTATTTCTATATTCATAAAAGAGATTTCTAAGGAGTACTAATGTAAGGGTTTTTATCGTTATTATAATAATATCATTTATATTTGACAAATTGATTTTACAATGAAAAAACACCTTCTTCTCTTTTTTTTATACATTAGCTCACTACTTTCTGCACAAACAGATTATAGTAATTTTTGGGAAGATTTCTATTCATACAATAACGTAAAAGATTTTGTAAAAGTAGATGAAACAATATATGCACTGTCAGACAATGCTGTGTTTACCTATAATATTACCACACAAAAAATAACAAAACTATCGTCTATACAAGGGTTATCTGGAAAAACAACTTCTTCTATTTATTACAGTAAAGAATTTAAACGATTGGTTATTGGGTACAAAAACGGATTGATTGAAGTAGTAGATAAAGATAGTACTATTTCTATTTCTGCTGATATTGTTAATTTTAATCAAGCAGGAGAAAAAAGCATCAATCATATTACTGAATACCAAAACAAACTATACTTATCTACTCCTTTTGCTATTGTGGTCTATGACATCGATAAATTAGAATTTGGCGACACTTATTTTATTGCAAACGGCTCATCATCAGTAAAAATAAATCAAATTACCATTTTTAATGATACCATTTATGCCGCTACTGAAAACGGAATTTTTAATGCTGATATTTCCAACCCTAATTTAATTGATTTTAATAATTGGCAGCAGAATTTTACAGGAACTTCTTTTAAACAAATCACAACTTTTAACAATCAATTATTTACCGCTTCAAATACCAATCTTTTTAAAATTAACGGAGTAAATTTAACCCTAATCAGAAACTTTGGAGCGAGTATAAAGGCATTAAAATCTTCCGAAACACACCTATCAATAGCATTAAATAACAAGGTGTTTATTTTTGATGCAAACCTGAACGAAGTACAACATCAATCAGCAATAACTCCTTTTAACTACACGCTAAACAATGTTTTTTCTGTTGATAACACGCTGTATCTCGCTACTCAAGAATTTGGGGTTTTAACTTCCAATTTTACTAATATTTCAAGTTTTGAAGAAATACATCCAGAAGGACCACTTTCTAATGATGTTTTTTCAATTGCAACACAAAATAATCATCTTTGGGTAGTTTATGGTGGTTATGATGATACTTATACCCCTAGCCAAAACCGACAAGGATTTACTCATTTTAATGGAGAAACTTGGGTGAACAAACCGTATGATCCAAGTAACCCGATTGGAGATATGGTACACATCACCATAGATCCAAACAATGACAATAAAGCATACATTAGTGTTTATGGAGACACACACGATATTAACACTATGCTTACAGGTGGGTTAATGGTTATTGAAGACAATCAAATTACCCAGTTTTACAATCAAAATAATAGCACTTTAGAAGATATTGAACCCAATGACCTCAACCGAATTACCATAAGAATTGGCGGAACTACTTTTGATAGAAATGGTAATTTATGGGTTGCAAATACGGGCGCTACCAAAAAATTGAAAAAATTAAATACAAGCGGACAATGGAGTAGTTTCGATTTAAACTCAGTACTAACCAATAATACCAAATTGGGCTTAAACGAAATTGCTATTGATAAAAGTAATAGTAAATGGATAGGTACTAGAAGAAACGGTGTACTTATTTTTAATGAAAATGGCAATCAAATAAAAGCACTCACTGCCAATACAAATCTTGGAGGATTACCCGATTTAAATGTAAGAACACTCGCCATAGACAATAACAATACCGTTTGGTTAGGTACATTGTCTGGCCTAGTTACCTACACAAATGCATCAAGTGTTTTTACTGATGATAATAGAGATGCAAAATCCATCATTATTTTAGATGACGGCATACCTAAAAAATTATTAGGAGATCAAACTATCAATTCCATTGCCATAGATGGCGCAGATAATAAATGGTTTGGTACAGATAACGGAGGCGTTTTGTACACCAACCCAAATGGGCAAAAAACATTGGCAAATTTTAGTACAAAAAACTCACCACTTCCTTCAAATAAAATTATTAAAATAAGTGTTGACAATAGCACAGGGAAAATATTTTTTGCTACAGACAAAGGCATTGTTGCATATAATAGCAACGTAGCTCCTTTTGGCGATGTTTTAGGCGATGTATATGCATACCCAAATCCTGCGTTAAAAAATCATCCAACAATAACTATTGATGGTAGAAATGGCACACATTTACCCAAAGGAACCAACGTAAAAATTTTAGATGCTGCTGGGTATTTAGTTTTCGAAACCAATGTTGTAGAAGGGCAACAATTACAAGGCGGAAAAGTAGTTTGGAACAAAACCAATTTAGCGGGTAAAAAAGCAGCATCAGGCATTTATATTGTACTACTTTCTAATGATGATGCTTCAGAAACTGCCATCACAAAAATTGCCATTGTAAATTAATGGCTTTGGTAAGCACAAAGGCAATTGTTTTAAATGCTATAAAATACAGCGATTCTAGTTTAATTGTAAAATGTTTTACAGAAAAAGACGGATTAAAAACATACCTAATAAGAGGTGTTTTAAAATCTAAAAAAGGAGCTTTAAGAGCCGCTTATTTTCAACCACTTACACAGCTTCAAATTATTGCAAACCACAACAATAAAGGAAATTTAAACAGTATTAAAGAAGTTCAAGTAGCACATCAATACACACATATTTACACGGATGTAATTAAGCAAACTATTGTCCTATTTTTATCAGAAGTACTGTCTAATTGTATCAAAGAAGAGGAAGAAAACAATACTCTTTATCAATATTTAGAAGCAGCATTTATTTGGTTAGACACACACAGTTCTATCTCAAATTTTCATTTATTATTTTTAGTAAACTTATCTCGGTTCTTAGGATTTTATCCTGATATTTCTGAAAAACACAAAAACAACTTCAATTTGCTAGAAGGAAGATTTACAGATCAAATTCATCAAAAAGAAATAATTTCTAACAACAAATTAACACTTTTTAAAAGACTGTTAGGCATACATTTTGATGCTATAGAAAACGTGTCTTTTAACAAAAAAGAAAGACAAGTCGTTTTACAGATTATATTACAATATTTTGGGCTACATTTGGTCGGTTTTAAACAACCCAAATCGTTACCCATTTTAGAAACTATTTTTAATTGATGAGAACCTTATTCTTGATTTTCTTTTTTTTTACAAATTTTGGTGTTTTTAGCCAAAAAATAACTGTTTTTGATCAAAAAACAGGAAAAGTAATTAAAAATGTAACTATTTTTAACAAAACTAGAACCAATAAAATAGCAACAAACAACAAAGGAATTGCTGACACTTCTTCCTTTAAAGAAGATGAAATTCTTATTTTTTCTCATGTATCTTACGCACGCTTTCGGATAAAAAAATCAAACTTAAAAACACAGCATTTTTTAGTTTATTTAAGTAGAGAATCTGAAGAATTAGACGAATTTGTGCTATCTGTTTTTAAAAAGAAAGAAAAAACTAATAGAATTGCAGAACAAATTGCTGTAGTTTCTTTGCGAGATATACAAAAAGTATCTCCACAAACATCGGCAGATTTATTAGCGAGTATCCCTGGAATTAAAGTGCAAAAATCTCAATCTGGTGGAGGAAGTCCAATTTTAAGAGGAATGGAATCTAACCGTATTTTATTGGTTGTTGATGGCGTTAGAATGAACAATGCGATTTATAGAAAAGGACATTTACAAAACTCGATAACCGTAAGTCCGAATTTGCTAGACAGAACAGAAGTTATCTTCGGCCCTTCATCCGTAATTTATGGTTCTGATGCTTTAGGAGGTGTAATTCATTACTATACAAAAACTCCTAAAATTTCTAAAACGACTACTATAAATAGTAGTTTTTTCTCAAGATTTAGCACCGTAAATCACGAAGTTACCAATAATGTTTCTGCAGAAGTAAGTTTTAAGAATTGGGCATCGTTTACAAGTATTTCTTATAGTGATTTTGGCGATGTAAAAATGGGTAAAAATCGTTCTCACGGATTTAGTAATTGGGGAAAAGTTTTTTATTTTTCTGAAAATACCACTAATTTTTATACAGCAACACCAACAGAAAATATCGATGTAAATACACAAAAAAACACTGCTTATACTCAAACAGATGTATTGCAAAAACTCTTTATTCCTCTATCAAAAAACACCGATTTAAAATTTAATTTACAATATTCAACCTCGTCAAATATTCCTCGTTTCGATAAATTGAATGAACTAAAATCTGGCTCATTAAAATTTTCAGAATGGTATTATGGACCTCAACAACGGATACTAATTTCATCGCAATTAGATATCAATCTGAATAAAAAATGGTTAGAAAAAGGAACATTTACAGCAGCTTATCAAAACATTAAAGAAAGTAGAATCACCCGAAAATTTAATAGTTTAGATCGTAATTACAGAAAAGAAACTGTCGATGTTTTTAGTCTAAACGGAGATTTTTCTGTACCCCTTACCCCAGATAATGCAAGGCAATTATCTTACGGATTTGAATTTACACACAACAAAGTTGGCTCTAATGCCTTCGGAAAAACCTTACAAATTTCAGGAAACCAAATTATTAATTTTACAAATACATTTGCCATACAATCTCGCTATCCTGATGGCGGAAGTAGCTATACAAGTTCTGCGGCTTACATAGACTACAGGCAAGATGTCAGCAGTAAATCAACCTTAAATACAGGCATTAGGTTTACCAACACATATCTTACAGCAACTTGGTTAAACAGTTTTATTACATTGATTGATAACAACATCAACTTAAAAAACAACGCTGTTACAGCAACAATTGGTTATGTGTATAAACCTGCAAAAAACTGGCAACTTAACACCGTTTTATCATCGGGTTTTCGTTCTCCTAATATAGATGATATTGGTAAGGTGAGAGAGAAAAACGGCAATATTACCGTACCAAACATCCATCTAAAACCAGAGTATGCTTACAATGCTGAAATTGGGATTCAAAAATACACCAACAACAAAAAATTTAGATTCGGCACCAATATTTATTATACGTTGCTAAAAAATTATATTTATAGAGAAGCTTTTCAATTAAATGGAAACAGTACTATGTTCTATGATGGAGCTCAAGGGAATTTAGTAGCAAATCAAAATAAAGGAAGCGCATATATTACAGGGTTTACGGCTAGTTATCAAGGAAAAATAGCTAAAAACTGGAGCACTTCTGGATTTGTAACCTATACAAAAGGAAAAACATATGACACGGATGAACCGATGTCTTCCATCCCTCCTTTATTTGGGAATTTTGAACTTCAATATACACATCAAAAGTTTGAAGCTGGGGCAAATATCCGTTTTAATGCTCGTAAAAAAATTACGGATTACAATATTACCGAAGGCATTGATAATCATGAAGAAACTCCTATTATAAACACAAATGCCACACAAGATATTAACAAATATTTTGGTTCGCCAAGTTGGGTTACAATTGGTTTAAACGGAAAATATCTTATGAATGGTAATTGGTCTGCACAAGCCCAAATAAACAACTTGTTTGATGTACATTATAAAGAATTTGCTTCGGGTATTTCTGCTCCTGGAAGAAATATCTCTATCAGTTTGATGGCAAATTTTTAAATTAAAAATTATTTTCGATTTCCTTCTTCATCAAAAGCAACAGACAGTGCTTGTTCCGTTTTTATCACTGAAACACCAATTGAGAGTAGCATAATTACCATCGGTTGCCAACTTATTTCTACTTTAAACAAATACACAAACAATAATGCAGCAACAAATGAAATGGCAGAATATATTAAAAACTGTTTGTTAAAAAAGGCATTTGCAAATTGCCAAATCGTTTCATTTTGCATGGATCGGTTTGTTCTATAACCATAAAGCCCATTTATTTTTTTAGGCGGGAAAAAATAAAAAACAATGCTGAAAAAAAACAACAATCCGTTTACTGAAATTACATAAATATAAGGATTCATATTTGCTATTTTACAATTTTAAAAGGATGCTTTTGACTAAATTTTGTTGGAGAAATTCTTTTTAAAAACAATTTTAACAATCTGTTTTTTATTGATTTCTTATGCCGTAAATATATGGTTAAATCTTGTGGTGTTGCCCCTACAGAACTTTTAATTTCACTTGCAGTTCTTCCAAAATTAATAAGTTCTAACCTCCTGCTAATAGCAATTTGAATATAGTCGTACAACATTCTTTGATAAATTGCACATTCTCTATTTAGCGAGTAATTTATTCCTACAAAATGAGCATCTAGTTCTTTTTTTGTAACAATTCCTGATAAAAAACCTATAATTTCTCCTTCCAATCGATACGTTCTTACTATATAATTATCACCTAGCGTTTCTTTTAAAGATTGGTATGTTTCTAGATTAAATTCGCCCAAATTAAAATCAGCTTTTGTAGCAACTTTTTGATACAAAGCAGTCATTTCTGGTAATTGTTTTTTTATATCTTCTGCTGTTACATCTTCTATTTCTAACCGATCACTTAATGTAATGGCTTTTTTTGCTTTTACTCTAAATTTAGTTTTCATTGCTGCTAGATAATCATCAAAAGATTGCCAATTTTTATCAACCTTTAAAACCATATTTGGCTCTGCTTTGAACGAATAATATTTGTAATTATGTAGCTCATTAGCTACAGAAATAGATTCTTTTACAAAATCTTTTATCACAAAAAGGTCTATTTCATTTTTTAGCTTTTGATCTAAATTTACAAAGTTTTTAATTGATTTTACAATTGCTTTTAACACCTCTTTTTTATCTTGATTTTGTTTGATAAAAATACCATGCTCTCCACTCACAAAAGAATTTCCACAAATTAAAACCTTTAAAGGTTGCTGTTTTCTGAAAAAAATTTTTCTAACAAAACATTTCAACTTATCAAAACCCTCTTCTAAAGAGCCATCTAAAACATCTTCAGAAAAAGTGATTATTTGTAGGTTTGCCAACGCAATAGCTTCTTCCTTTTTATCAAATAAAACAAGGTAAAAAAAACTAATTTTCGGATTATTTTTCTCTATCGCAGCTAAATATCCTGAATTAAAATACAAGTTGTTTGTACATCTTAGTTGTTGCCAAATAGCTTCAGGAATATCATTTACTGAAGAAAAAAATGAGGTGTTTTTTGTTTTTTTATATAAATTCAATCGTTTTACAATTTATTTCGTTCTTAATTCATGTATTCTGACACCTTTTCTGGCCCTTCTAAAACTACTTTTACAATCTGTAATGTTCCATTTTCTTTAGAAATAATATGCCACTTTATCAATGTAATCATATTATTTTCTATTTCTAAACCTGTAATTGCTCTTGGATGCACACAGCTTCCATCATTAAAAAACGGAATTTCATTCGGACTCGGAAAACGAGGTCTGTGTGTATGACCGATAACAACCATTTGGTTATTATTCGCTTTAATCCAATTTTCAATATGCCGTTCTACTTTAATAAGCTCTTTGTAATTTTGAGCAGGACTTGTGGGATCACTAATTCCAAGTATTTGTAGCGGTTTCCATAAAACCCTTACAAGAAAACGACTCAATTTCCAAAAAAGATAATTAAACCAGTCCGCTTGATGCCCGTGTAATAAAAAAATCGATTTTTTTGTAATTTCATCTTCCAACAAAATAGATTCAGAAAATGAGGTGTTTAGCATCAATTCTTTGTCTGTACAATCTACTTCATCATAATAATAATCTAGGTTTTTTTGCACTTTTTTTGGGTTTTTATACTCCATATCATGATTTCCCCAAACAAAATGCAACCTATTCGTATCATGAAACTTTTTAAGCAATAAATAAATATGTTTATTGGCTTTAAAAATTGATTTAAAATTACCGTTTTCCCATAACTCATCACCATCACCCAATTCTATATAGGTAAAATCTTCTTGAAAATAATGCTGTAACGCATGTTGATAAATGTTTCTGTTTCGAGCAAAATCGTCTGCAAAACTATTATTTCCTCGATGACAATCACTAAATAACACAAATTTAGAATTTCTATTAAAAGGTATTTTCTTTGCACTTTTATAAGCACGAGTAATTCTACTTTCTGCTGACATTACACTAATTTATTTGGCATAAAGATGCTAAAAAAAAGTGAGTATTCAAGTTTTAGGAAATTTTCATTTTTAACATAGGTAAATAGTTGTACTTTTAAAAAATTAAACTCTATAAAAATGCAGGCAGATTTTATTAAAAATTATGGTTATCTTTTTGAGAAAAAACTTCTCGACGAAATTAATGAAATAGGCGAATACAAAGAGGTAGAAGCGGGTTACGAGCTAATTAACATCGGTAGCTATATTACATATATGCCTTTAATTATTAAAGGGTCTATAAAAATTTTAAGAGAAGATGAAAATGGCGGAGAACTTGTTTTATATTTTATAGAACAAGGTGATACTTGCGCGATGACTATTACCTGTTGTATTGGACAAACCAAAAGCGAAATTAGAGCAGTTACCGAAACAGATGCCTCTTTAATAATGATTCCTGTTCAAAAAATGGCTGAATGGATGCATGAATACAAAAGTTGGCAAGGTTTTATATTACAAAGCTATCATGAAAGAATGAAAGAGTTACTTGAAGCTCTTGATACCATTGCTTTTTTAAATATGGATAAACGAATTATAAAATATTTAAAAGACAAAGCTATTGCTAATAGAAATGATGAAATTCATGTGACTCATAAAGAAATTGCAAACGACTTACATACCTCTAGAGTTGTAGTTTCTAGAATTTTAAAATCCTTAGAAAACAAAGGGAAAATTGTACTTCACAGAAACCAAATTAAAATCAATGAGATTTAATATTGTTACAACAAATTGTTAAAATATTTTATTGACATGACAATTATCATATTTTAAAATTTTATTTGAGAGTACATTTACAGCATAAAACAGAAATAATAATGCTATTACATACGCTTCCTCTTGTAAATTGGGTTAACGGAACTATTATGATAGGAGTTTTTGCTCTTGTTTGTGTTGGTTTAGTTACAATGCTACTTCTTTTTATGAATAGCGAAAAGAAAAAAGAGGAATAACCGATTTGGTTTTTTTAGTTGATTTTGGAAGTGTTCTTTAAAGAAAATCTTATTTCTTTTAGAACACTTCCTTTTCTTGTTGCTGTTTTTTTAGGTTATTTAAAAGCAGACAAACCTGTAATATCAAGCCCTGTTATTAGCAAATGAATGTCATGAGTTCCTTCATAAGTAATAACGCTTTCTAAATTCATAGCGTGGCGCATTATAGAATAATCGCCCGTAATCCCCATTCCACCTAACATCTGTCTTGCTTCTCTTGCAATATTAATTGCCATATCTACATTGTTTCTTTTTGCCATTGAAATTTGTGCAGAAGTTGCATTTCCTTCGTTTCTTAAAACTCCTAAACGCCATGTTAATAATTGCGCTTTGGTAATTTCAGTAATCATTTCTGCTAATTTTTTTTGTTGCAATTGAAAAGCACCAATTGGCTTACCAAATTGTATGCGTTCTTTAGAATAACGTAATGCCGTATCATAACAATCCATTGCGGCGCCTATTGCACCCCAAGCAATTCCATAACGTGCAGAATCTAAACATCCTAAAGGTGCACCCAAACCAGATTTATTTGGCAATAAATTTTCTTTCGGAACCTTTACATTATCAAAAATCAACTCTCCTGTTGCACTGGCTCTTAAAGACCATTTATTATGTGTAGTTGGTGTAGAAAAACCTTCCATACCACGCTCTACAATCAATCCATGAATTCTTCCTTCTTCGTTTTTTGCCCACACTACAGCTACATCAGCAAAAGGAGCATTAGATATCCACATTTTTGCACCATTTAACAAATAATGATCGCCCATGTCTTTAAATTTCGATTCCATTCCACTAGGATTTGATCCGTGGTTTGGCTCTGTCAATCCGAAGCAACCAACAAACTCTCCACTTGCTAATTTTGGTAAATATTTTTTACGTTGCTCTTCAGTTCCATAAGCGTAAATAGGATACATAACTAATGATGTTTGTACAGATGCTGTAGATCTAACACCAGAATCTCCTCGCTCTAACTCTTGCATAATTAAACCGTAACTCATTTGGTCCAAACCCATTCCGCCATATTCTTCAGGAATATACGATCCAAAAGCACCAATTTCTGCCAACCCTTTTACAATTTGGTGTGGAAATTCTGCTTTTTGACAAGCTTCTTCTATAATCGGAGAAACTGCTCGTTTTACCCACTCTCTAGCAGAATCACGAATTAATTTATGCTCTTCGGTTAATAAATCGTCTAATTGATAATAATCTGGTGCTTGAAATAAATCAGGTTTCATTTTGTATGTTATTTTATACATCAAAAATAATGATTAATTTGGGTTTAAGAATACATCTTTTGCATTAAATTTGTAGAAATGAAGTTTACCTTAGGAAAAGAAGAGCGTCTAAAAAGTAGAAAGCTTATAGAAAAATTATATAAGGAAGGAAATTCTATTAAAATATTTCCTCTTCGGATGATTTTTCTTCAGACCGAACACACATCTAATTACCCTGCACAAGCTGGTTTTTCTGTACCCAAGCGTAATTTTAAAAATGCAGTAGATAGAAATCATCTAAAAAGATTGTTACGAGAAACCTACCGAAAACAAAAACATACAGTTTATGATACTGTTGATAAGCCTTATATTTATATGATTTTGTACCTTGGTAAAGACATTTTAAAATATGCAGATATAGAGCTAAAGATGGAGAAATTACTAAACCTGTTTGCAAAAACAATTCAAAAAAAATAAAAATGAAATTTATTTATAAAAAACAACTTGCTATTTTTCTTTTGGTGGCAACAATACTTATTTTATTTTCTTTTACTTCTAAGTTTTTTGAAATTGCCAAACAATTAGAAATCTACACAACATTATTTAAGGAATTAAATATGTACTATGTACATAAAATTAATCCTGCAGAATTTACAGAAAAAGCGATAAAAAATACACTAAAAAGCCTAGATCCATATACCCGTTTTTATACCGAACAAGATGTTGAAGATGCTAAAATAAGACGAGAAGGAGAATATGGTGGTGTTGGAATTTCAGTCTATTATGATAAAAAAGGAATTACCATTTCAGAAATTTACGAGGGTTTTCCTGCGGATAAAGCAGGTTTAAAAGCAGGAGATATCATTACAAAAGTAAATGATTTAGCTTTAAAAGGCTTAGAAAAAAATCAATTATCATCACAATTAAAAGGTGTGCCAAATACCCATATCTCTATCGAAATTGATAGACAAGGAAAAGTAATTCCTTTTCAATTACAACTCGGAAAAATAAACATAAACCCTGTACCGTTTTACCAAATGATTGATGCAAAAACGGGTTATATTGTATTGACAAGATTTAATTTAAAAGCATCAAAAGAAGTAAAAAAAGCATTTAAAGGTCTCAAGAAAAAAGGGATGCAAAAACTAATTTTCGATTTACGAGGAAACCCTGGAGGTTCTTTAAGAGAAAGCATCAATATTGTTAATTTTTTCACTCCAAAAGGAAGTATTGTGGTAAAAACCAGAGGAAAGGTTCAAAAAATGAGCAACACATACAAAGGAAATAACAATCCGTTAGATTTAGAAATTCCAATAGTTGTTTTGGTAAACGGTCGGTCTGCATCGGCATCAGAAATTGTAAGTGGTGCTTTACAAGATTATGATAGAGCTGTAATTATGGGAACTCGTTCTTTCGGAAAAGGCTTGGTGCAACGCTATTTTAAATTGACCTATGGCACACAATTAAAGGCTACTATTTCTAAATATTACACTCCTAGCGGGCGTTGTATTCAGGAATTAGATTATGCAAATAGAGACCCAAAAACGGGTGAAGTTCCTAAATTTTCTGAGGGCACCGTACATGCTTTTACAACTCAAAACGGAAGAACCGTATATGATGGTGGCGGAGTATTACCAGATGTAAAAATTAACGAATCAAAACAAACAAAAACCACTAAAAAACTACTACAATCTAGAGCTATTTTTAATTTTTCTACAGATTATATTGTCAAAAACCCAACAACAAGTTTAGAAAATTTTACGTTTTCATATACCAATTTTATCAATTTTACCAACTACCTAAAAACAGCTGATACTACCTTTGTAACCAAACAAGAAAACTTATTTAACATTGCTTATAAAGCAGCAACAAATAATAATTCAATCAGCAAATATCATCAGCAAATACAACAAGCGTTAAAAACTCAAAAGATTAGTGAAATCAACAAAAATAAAGATATTTTAAAAACACTGTTACAAGATGAAATTTTAGAACGTTCTTTTTATAAAAAAGGTGTGTACCAATATCGTCTAAAAAACGATCCAACTATTTTACAAGCTATTAAATTATTACAAAACGAAAAAAAATACAATCGAATTTTAGCAAAAAAGTAGCAAACGCTACTAAATTTGTATATTTGTAAGTTACATATGACACAGATAAAACACAAAGAAAGAACAAGAGCGCAAGAATCTACA
>CAZZNK010000051.1:0-16471 GCA_964655585.1 uncultured Flavobacteriaceae bacterium | reverse complement strand
CCACAATTCCTTCTGGAACTAATTTTTTAATATCATCCTCTACATCTTGAAAGTAGCGATCTTTAGATCCTTTTCTCATCGCCTCTACACTCCCCATACCTCGGTAAGATTTAAATTTTCTTCCTTCAAAAATAATAGTTTCTCCAGGCGATTCTTTTGTTCCTGCCAATAATGAGCCTAACATTACACAATCTGCTCCTGCAGCAATTGCCTTAGGAATATCACCTGTATAACGAATACCACCATCAGCAATAACAGGAACTCCACTTCCTTTAATAGCGGCAGCCACTTCTAATACAGCAGAAAACTGAGGAAACCCAACACCTGCAACTATTCTTGTAGTACAAATTGAACCTGGACCAATACCCACTTTTACAGCATCTGCACCAGCGGCAACTAAATATTTTGCAGCTTCTGGTGTTGCAATATTACCTACTACAACCTCTAATTCTGGGAACTTCTTTTTTACTGATTTTAACGCATCAACAACACCTTTTGTGTGTCCGTGAGCAGTATCAATAATTACAGCATCTACACCAACTTTTACCAAAGCAGCTGCTCTATCAACAACATCTGTTGTAACACCTAGTGCAGCGGCAACACGCAAACGACCATAAGAGTCTTTATTTGCATTGGGTTTTTGAGTCACTTTTGTAATATCTCTAAAGGTAATTAAACCTGCTAATTTATTTTTATCATCAACAACTAACAGCTTTTCAATTTTATTTTTTTGTAAAATCACCTCTGCTTCTTCTAATGATGTTCCTTTAGAAACGGTAATTAAGTTTTCTGAAGTCATGATATCTTTAATAGGACGATTTCCGTTTTTTTCGAAACGCAAATCTCTATTGGTTACAATTCCTAATAAATTATTTTGGTCATCAACAATAGGAATTCCTCCTATTCGATACTCTTTCATTGCATTTTGAGCATCTTGTACAACAGCAGTAATTGGCAAAGTAATCGGGTCGATAATCATACCGCTTTCTGCTCTTTTTACTTTGCGTACCTCTTTAGCTTGTTGTGCTATAGACATGTTTTTGTGTAACACTCCTATTCCACCTTCTTGCGCAATTGCAATTGCCATAGCTGCTTCTGTAACAGTATCCATCGCAGCAGAAACTATAGGTACATTAATCGTAATATTTTTAGTAAATTTTGTTTGAATGTTTACTTCTCTTGGAAGTATTTCAGAAAAAGCTGGGATTAAAAGGACATCGTCATATGCTAATCCTTCTCCTACAAATTTAGAATCGTGTGCTGTCATGTTGCAATCAATTTTATATTCTCTTTGAGATAGAGAGTTATTTACTTGTTAATTAATTGCAGACAAATTTACAATTAAAAATTGATTCTTAGCAATTTTTAATTACTCAACCTTTTTTAATAATTCTTTTAAGATGATTATGGTTGATGCTGTAAAAGTAAGTGTCATTAATAAACCAGAAAATATAATAACATATTTCATCCAAAGGATTCCTGTCCAAAGGAAATAAATTCCTCCAAAAGTAAAAATGATAGAGAAAAAAGGTTCTATCATTAAAAAAATTTGTGTTTTTTTATTAATGCTTGTTGTTGCTAAAATTCCGCCTAATAAAAAAAAGATGACAGACAATGATAAAATATGATTATGTAACATTGTCAATACTTCTCCTTCTGATTTTTTGAACATCATTTTTGTAGCATTTTCATCATTTTCATTTCCTAAATAACGTTCTTCAATTCCTTTCGGATTTGCTGTTGTTGTTTTCTTTACAAAAGTAATTCCACCATAAAAACCAATACTTAAAGTACATATAAATACAAAAACTAATAGCTTAATTTCTTTAGAAAATTGATAAATACGTCCGTGGATTTGCATTATAATATTTTATGTTGGTATAGAAATTCTAAATTTTTAAGAAACCTATTTACAGCCTTGGTCATAGAATTGGCAGAAATTGTGGCTCCTGATATTGCCATAATATTGTTTCCGTATTGCAATTTATTCTTTTTTGTTTTTCCTATAAATTGTTTTAACCAACGTTTACTTCCTATTTCTGCTCCGTAATCTTCTCTATAGACTAACACTTTTATTTTGGCAACTATTAAATTTTTATCTAGTAGAATCAGGTAATCAAAACTATCTGTTTTACTTGGCGCTTTATCAACAAAAGCATATCCAAGCAATACATCCTCAGAAATAATTTTAAAAAAAGTAGTTGGTTTTATTTTATAAGGTAGCTGGGTATTTATTGCATCAGAAATTAAAACAGCATCTATTTTAAACTTTTCAATAGAAAATGTTTTTTTGATTTCTTTCGTCATTTTTTCCTGTATCTTTTTTGATTGAGAAAAAGACATTGTAAAGACAAAACTAAATAATAGGATTAAAAATCTTACTTTTTTAATAGGCATAGTACAAAAATAATAGTTTTTATCTAAAAAAGTAGTAGCAAAAAACAGATTTTACTACTACTTCACATTTAACAAAAATTCACATAAAAGAACTCTAGATTAGAAAAACATTCCAATACCAAAATTCAATTGCTTTGTTGCAGTGCTATTGGCAACTGCATTATTTTTAATCTGATAATCTGCTTTTACAACAGCTCCTTTTGCAATTTTATAACTCAACCCAAAAGTCCATTCTTGTCGGTCATATTTATTGTTTTTTACTAAGCCACCTACGGTTGAAGCATGTGTATTGTAATCTTCATAACGAACAAAACCAAACAATTCTTGCTTTTTATCTTGAGGCAATAAATTGTAAGCTGTTTCTAAATACCACCCGTTTAAAGAGCTCCCTAAGTCTTTACCTGTTGCTACATTGTATTTATCTGTATCAGACAAACTTGCTGTGATAAATTGTCCTCGAGCTGTAAAACGTTTTTTTACATATCTAGCATCTAAGCCAAACATTGCCATACCAATGTCTGCACCGTTAATATCTGCTACATCATTTGGAGATTGAGTTCTACCAAAATATCCTGATAAACCTAAACGTAAACCTGCTATACCATAATAATCTATTTTTGAAGAGAAGTTTAGGTTATTAAAGTTAGACTTTACTCCTTTTTGCCTTCCGCCTCGTAATCCTTTACTTCCACCAAGTTTACCACCTGTAATATTTCCATTTCCATCTGATGTAGTTGATTGAAATCCGTTAAAAATATAGGCTTGATACCGTAAAGATACTTCGTTAGCTTTACCCGAAAGTCCAAAACCAATTTCTCTCCAAGTTGTTGGTACAATAGCTCCGTCCATACTAGGTCTTTCTACTCCGTTAAATGTTGTAGGCTCATGGTATTCGTTTACAATTCCCATTGGCACTAACATTAAACCAGCTCTTAAATTAATATTATCATTTAAACTATATTGTAAAAATGCCTGTTCTACATATACTTCTTTTACGTGTTCAAATTCAATTTCTGTGATAAATTGAGTTCTATCATCAAACTTATACGCAAATAGCATTACTAAACGCTGTACGTCTAATTCTGCATTTTTTCCTGTAGCGTTGTTGTAAGTAATTTCACTATAACCTCCTATAGTTACTTTTCTGTTGTTTTCAAAATCTTGTGCCATTGTAGCTAATGATAAATTAACTAGCATAAAGAATATTATTCTTTTCATTTTTTACTTATTTTTATTTAGACTTGTTTTAAATAATCATTTTAATGTTGCAAATGTAAACAAGTATTTCATCTACACAAACCTTATTTAGATTTATTTTAAATAAACTTATTGTGTCAAAAAAAAACACGCTACAAAAATGTAACGTGCTCTATTAAATAGTGTGAAATTTTATTGTTTTTTTAAATATTGAATGATTGCTTTTCTAATATCCGAAGAAAGTTCTTCTTGTTTTGGATGATACACAGAGAGCACATCTTTATTTTTTTCTGATAAAAACGGAATATCAAAGCCTTTTAATAAATAGTCTGAAAAAGCTACTTTGTAAATTTTATTCGGGTGGATCGGTTTGTTTTGAACTTGCCACTCCTCTCCTATTTTAGCAACATTGTAACGTTGTAAGTAAGCGCCTGTTCCTGCAGCTTTTTTTCCATAATCTAAAACTTTAGTCAGCAAACTTCCTTTTAATTCTACTTTTAAAACAGCGCCTCCGTAAGGCAACACTCTAAAAATATCTACTGCATTAATCTCTCCTTTTAAAACATCATCAATTCTAATAGATCCTCCATTTACTAAAGCACAATCTACTGCATCATCATATGCAAAAGACATCGCTTTGGTAATAAGTTTTCCCATATTGGTTTGGGTACTTCTAATGGGTGTATCTCTTGCCTCTAGTGGCTCTTTAGCTATATAAATAATTTCTTCTGGATTTTTAATGATATCTCTAATCTTTGTTTTTAAAATAATTTGCCATTTCTCTACAATAGCTCCTACCTTTTTATCTGATTGAATTTTACCATCAATCTCTTTCAATTCAGACTTGATTGTTACCTTTTTCGATTTTTTATCATACGAAATTCTATGAATGTATGCTGTCTTTGCATTCGCATCTGCTTTTACAATTTTAGAATTCCCAACTGGAATTGACATATTTGTATGTTCATGCCCAGCCATAAGCATTGGAATGTTTGGCAACATTTTGGCTATTTTTTTATCTTGATCTAAAGAAACATGGGTCAATCCAAAAACAATATCTACTTTATCTTTTATACTGTTATAAGAACGTTTTGCTTCAGTGTAAACATCATTATACTGCACATAACTCCTCGGATTAGAATCAATACAAACACTTATAAAACCTACCTTTATTTTGGTACCATCTTTATCTACAAACTCTTTGATAAAACTATCTGGCACAAAATGTTTAACAGTATTTTTCTCACTATAAAAAGGATAGGTTGTTCCTGCTACTTTTTGGCGCACATTAGCAGAAACCCAATTAAAAGTACTTTCATTTAAACGTTTTTGCAAATCGTTTTTACTTAAATCAAACTCATGGTTTCCAAAGGCAACCAAATCAAAGTGCATCGCATTCATCACTTCAATCATTTGTTTACCTCTAATACGTTGCCCATTGTATTTTATGGTTCCTAACAGAGACGGATTTAAAAAATCGCCCGCCATAAATAACATCGTATTTTTATTTTCTAATAACAATTCTTTGTGTACTGTTTCTACTCTTGCCATTCCTCCGAATTTCCCTCCTTGAATCGGAGCAATTTCATAGACATCATTTACTTGCAAAAATGTAAAATCAATTTTCCCATCATCTTTAGTACAAGAAAATATGATTCCTATTAAAAGTATCAAAAAGATTGATTTTACTATTTTCATTTTTGTTTTTTAAAATATTTTTAACGCTTCGTTATACGCACTTTCAAAACTCATAGGTTTTAAATTGGTATTTACTTTTTCTGTTGTAAAATAGGATAATAATTTCTCTGTGGGCATATTACCCGTTAATTCATCTTTTGCCATTGGGCAACCTCCGTAGCCTTTTATTGCTCCATCAAAACGGTTGCAACCTGCTTTGTAAGCAGCATCTACTTTTTCGAACCATGTAGTTGGTGTGGTGTGTAAATGTGCCCCAAACTCAATCTCGGGATATTTGGGAATTAGATTTTGAAATAAATGCGTAATCACTTCGGGCGTAGAACTTCCAATAGTATCAGATAATGATAAGATTTTTACCCCCATTTTAGATAGTTTTTCAGTCCACTCGCCTACTATTTCTACATTCCAAGGATCTCCGTATGGGTTTCCGAACCCCATCGATAAATAGGCAACTACTTCTTTATTGGTTTTATCAGCAATTTCTAAAATTGCAGCTAATGTTTCTATAGATTCTGCAATCGTTTTATGCGTATTTCTCATTTGAAAATTTTCTGATATAGAAAAAGGATAGCCTAAATAATCAATCTCTTCAAATTGCGATGCATCATTAGCTCCACGCACATTGGCAACAATTGCCAATAATTTACTTTTAGTAGTCGATAAATTTAATTTTGATAAAACCTCTGCAGTATCTCTCATCTGCGGAATTGCTTTTGGCGACACAAAACTGCCAAAATCAATAGTATCAAAACCTACTTTTAACAACGCATTGATGTATTTTACTTTATCATCCGTAGCAATAAAATGAGATTTTATTCCTTGCATTGCATCACGAGGACATTCTATGATTTTAACGTTATTTTTCATCGAACATCAAAGATAACGAAACTGAAGTAGGTATTTAAATTATTTTTTAAGGAATTATGTATTCTTAAATTAAGATAAAAACAGCAATCGCAATAAAAACAATAATTTGAGTCCATTTCAAATAAACTCCTATATTCTTATTCGTTTTTATCTTTTCTGAGATGCTTCCTGCTAAAACAGCAATCAAACCAAAAGCAATAATGGTTACCAATATAAATAACAAACCTAAAATATAAAATTGAGTTACAGTACTCATTGTTTTACTAAATAAAAAAGCGGGGAAGAATGCCAAAAAGAAAATAGACACTTTCGGGTTTAAAACATTCATTATAAACCCTTGTTTAAATAATTTTACCGTTGATTTTTTATCCACTTTTTCTTCGGATAAAATAATAGACGCATCACTTTTAAACACTTTATATGCCAAATAAAGCAAATACAACGATCCAAATACTTTGATTGCAAAAAACAAGTTTTCATTCTCTTTAATAATGGCAGAAACACCAAAAGCCACCAAAGTTGTATGTACCAAACAGCCTGTTGCCAAACCAAAAACAGTGGCTAATCCGTATTTTTTACCATTTACAATACTTTGTGTAAGGACAAAAATATTATCTGGACCAGGAGAAAAAGCTAAAATAATTGATGTAACAACAAACGAAATGAGTATTTCTATATTCACGTTTTATTTTTTAAAATTGCTTTATTAATTCGTTTTACCAAAGAAGGTCCTTCGTAAATAAAACCAGTAAAAATTTGTATTAAATCTGCTCCTGCTGCTAATTTTTCTAAGGCATCTTTTTCAGAATGTACACCACCTACCCCAATAATTGAAAAAGATTTATTACTTTTTTCTGATAAATATTTAATTACTTTGGTACTTCTATCTTTTACAGGTTGCCCACTAACACCTCCATTTCCTATTTTTAAAAGACCTTCTTTTGACTCTTTTAAATCATCTCTATGCGTTGATGTGTTTGATGCAATGACACCATCAATTTTAGTTTTTGCTACCAATTCTATAATTTCGTCTAATTGAATATTGTTTAAATCTGGTGCAATTTTTAATAAAATCGGTTTTTGTTTTTTTTGCTGATTATTTATTTTTTGTACCTCAGTAATCAACTCATTTAAATAATCTGCATCCTCTAATTTTGCATGACTACTTACATTTGGACAGCTTACATTTAATACAAAATAATCTACATGCGGGTGTAGTTCTCTAAAAACTTTTATATAATCTTTTGTGTAATCTTCAGGTAAAGTATCCGTATTTTTTCCGATGTTCCCCCCAATAAGTACTTTATGATTGTTCTTTTTTAGGTTTTTAATCGCATTTTCAACTCCACCATTATTAAAGCCCATTCTGTTGATAATTCCTTTGTCTTTTTTAATACGGAATAATCGTTTTTTAGGATTCCCTACTTGTGCCTTTGGTGTTACTGTACCTATTTCTATAAAGCCAAAACCAAAGTTTGCCAACTCATTGTATAAAATTGCATTTTTGTCAAATCCTGCTGCTAAACCAACGGGGTTTTTAAATGTTAATCCGAATAAATTACGCTCTAATTTTTTATCATTTACTTGATAAAACCTTCTAACTAAAGAAGACACAAACGGAATTTTATGTATCATTTTTAAGAGTCCAAAAGTAAAGTGATGTACTTTCTCTGGATCAAATAAAAATAATATTGGTCGGATTATGGTTTTGTACATATTTTGTCATTCCTGCGAAAGCAGAAATCTTTATAATTAATATTTATCAATACTTTATGAGATTTCTGCTTCCGCAAAAACACTAATAGTTATTTATCTTAAAACTGCTTCTAAATTTTTCTGAAAAGTTAGTTGTAATTTTTGCATTATTTCATCTATCTGCCTGTCTGCAAGTGTTTTATTCTCATCTTGCAATACAAAACTTACTGCGTAAGATTTTTTACCATCAGGTAATTTATCACCTTCATATACATCAAATAAATCTACTTCCTTTAGCAAATTCTTTTCTGATTGAAAGGATAAATTATACACTTCCTTAAACGTAATTGCATCATCTAACAACAATGCTAAATCTCTTTTTACCGAAGGAAATTTTGGTAAAGCTGTTACTTTTAATTGCTTATTACCTATCAAACGGATTAAGTTATCCCAATTAAAATCTGCAAATAATACTTCTTGTTTTATGCCAAATTCTTTGAGAACAGTACGTTTTACAACACCTAATTCTACCAATTTCGTTTTCCCTAAACTAAGCGTAACTCCTTCAGAAAACATATCCGTTTTAATTGGAGTAGTTCTTAAGTTATCGATTCCTAATCTGCTTAATAATGTCCTTACAACACCTTTAATGTAAAAGAAATCTGACGTTTTATTCGTTTCTTTCCAATTTTCTTTCGTTCTATTTCCTGTAACAAATAACGTTAAATGTTTATCCTCTTGATACTTTGTATCGTATTTATGATATGTTTTACCAAACTCATAAAATTTTAATGAGTTGTTTTTTCGATTGATGTTATACGAAACAGATTCTAAGCCACTAAACAACAAAGATTGGCGCATTACTTTTAAATCGTTACTCAACGGATTTAACATTTCTACATTATGCGTTTCATCTAAATTTTCTGATAAATTTATATAGGTTGCTTTGGTCAAAGAATTTGCCATGGTTTCATTAAAGCCTTGTGCACTTAATTGATTGGCTACAATATTTTCTATCTTCGTTTCTTTATTACTATCAAAAGAAATTGAAGTATTTAATTTGTGTGAAAACTCGATATTATTATATCCGTACACGCGTAAAATCTCTTCAACAATATCTGCTTCACGCTGAACATCAACACGGTATGAAGGAATTGTTAATCCCAACCCTCCTTCGGTTTCACTACTGATTTTTATTTCTAAAGAAGCCAAAATATTTTTTATAACATCTCTCGGAATTTCTTGACCAATCAATCGGTCTACATTTTTGTACGATAGAAATACTTGAAAATCTTCCATTTTTTCTGGATATACATCCACAATATCAGATCCCATTTTCCCTCCAGCATATTCTTCAATTAACAAAGCTGCACGTTTCAATGCATATTTTGTGAGGTTGATGTCAATACCTCTTTCAAAACGAAAAGATGCATCGGTATTTAAAGCGTGTCTTTTAGCAGATTTTCTGATAGAAACAGGGTTGAAATAAGCAGATTCTAAAAAAATAGCTGTTGTGTGTTCTGTTACTCCTGACTTAACTCCTCCTAAAACACCTGCAATACATAACGGATTTGACTCACCATCGCAAATCATAATATCATCTTTATGCAATGCTCTTTCTACTTCGTCTAAGGTGGTAAATTTTGTTCCTTCTTCTAGTGTTTTTACCAGAATTTTATTTCCTTTTATTTTTGATGCATCAAAAGCATGTAGAGGTTGCCCTAACTCATGCAACACATAATTGGTAATATCTACAATATTATTTTTAGGTACAATCCCGATAGATTTTAATCGATTTTGAAGCCATTCTGGAGAGTCTTTTACTTCAATATCAGTCATTGAAATTCCACAATAACGAGGTATCAATGCTTTATTTTCTACTTCTACATCAATCTTCAAAGTACGTTCATCAACATGAAAATTACTTACTGACGGAGAAATTAATTCTAAAGAAAGACCTTGTTGTATTAAACCCGCACGCAAATCTCTAGCAACACCCAAATGACTCATAGCGTCTGCTCTATTAGGTGTCAATCCGATTTCAAAAACTTGATCTGTTTCAATATTAAAAACATCTGATACCAAAGCACCAACCGTTACATCATCCTCTAAAACCAAAATACCATCATGACTTTTTCCTAAACCAAGTTCGTCTTCGGCACAAATCATTCCAAAACTTTCTTCTCCTCTAATTTTCCCTTTTTTAATTTTAAAAGAGTCTCCTTTATCATCATACAAAACAGTACCAATAGTAGCAACTGGCACTTTTTGACCCGCTGCAACGTTAGGCGCACCACATACAATTTTAAGCGGAGTATCACCACCAACATCTACCGTGGTTACTTTTAATCTATCTGCATTTGGGTGTTGCTCACAAGTCAGCACTTTACCAACAACAATTCCTTTTAAACTTCCTTTTATAGATTCTTTGGTTTCAATTCCTTCTACTTCTAAACCTAAATCAGTTAATAATTCACCTGTTTTAGAAGCTTCCCAATCAATTTTTAAAAATTGTTGTAACCAATTATATGATATTTTCATTTTCTTTTTTGAGTATTTTCAGTTGCAAATTTAGTGTTTTTCTATTGATAAAACCATCCTATTTTAAAGCTATATTATCAACTAATATTAGACCACAAACCACTCTTTTTTTGAAATTCTAAATACGTTTTTAATAGTTTTTTATTGATTTCTTTTTCTAGATGAGCATCGTCTTGTAAAATAGCAATTGCTGTATTTCTTGCGCTTACTAAAATTGAAGTATCATTCACTATATCAGCAATTTTAAGGTTTAACACACCACTTTGCTGTGTACCCATAATATTTCCTGGTCCCCGCAATTTTAAATCTACTTCAGCTATTTTAAATCCGTCTGTGGTTTCTGTCATCGTTTTTAAACGTGTTTTTGCTTCTTCCGATAACTTAAAGCCAGAGAGTAAAATACAATAACTTTGGTCTACTCCTCTCCCAACTCTACCTCGCAATTGATGTAATTGAGACAGTCCAAAACGTTCTGCACTCTCAATAATCATTACACTTGCATTGGGTACATTTACACCTACCTCAATTACCGTTGTGGCAACCATAATTTGAGTTTCTCCTTTTATAAATCGGTTCATTTCGTACTCTTTATCGGCAGGTTTCATCTTGCCGTGAACGATACTTATTTGATATTTTGGCATCGGAAACTCTCTAGAAACACTTTCGTAACCATCCATCAAATCTTTATAATCCATCGCTTCAGATTCTTGGATTAAAGGGTATACAATATATACTTGTCTTCCTTTTTTAATTTCATCCTTTAAAAATTTAAAAACGGACAATCGGTTGCTATCAAATCGATGCACTGTTTTTACTTCTTTTCGTCCTGGTGGCAACTTATCTATCACAGAAATATCTAAATCTCCATAGACTGACATTGCCAAGGTTCTTGGTATCGGAGTAGCAGTCATTACTAAAATATGAGGAGGCAATTTATTTTTTTGCCATAGTTTAGATCGTTGTGCAACACCAAACCGATGTTGTTCATCAATAATAGCAATTCCTACATTTTTAAACTGCACTTTATCTTCTAACAAAGCATGTGTTCCTATTAAAATATGCAATGTTCCGTCTTCTAATTGTTGATGTATTTCTCGGCGTTTTTTAACTTTTGATGAACCTGTTAATAGTGCTACCGAAATAGGTAAATCACCTAATAACGCTCTAATTCCATTAAAATGTTGAATTGCTAAAATTTCTGTAGGAGCCATTAATGCTGCTTGAAATCCGTTATCAATTGCCAACAACATTGTTAAAAAAGCAACAATGGTTTTTCCTGAGCCAACATCACCTTGTAACAACCGATTCATATGCGCATTAGAACCTACATCTTTTCTAATTTCTTTGAGCACTCTTTTTTGAGCATTTGTTAGATTAAATGGCAAATAATTATTGTAAAAAGTGGTGAAATTCTCTCCAACATTTTTAAAAATATAGCCTTTTATTTTTTCTTTTCTGATGATTTTTTTACGCAGTAACATCAACTGAAGAAAAAATAATTCTTCAAATTTTAAACGATACTGCGCCTTGGCTAACAACTCTTGATTTTTAGGAAAATGCACATAAAACAACGCTTCTTTTTTAGAAATCAGGTTTTCTGTCTCTAAAATATAATTTGGCAAATTCTCTTCAATAGTGTGTAAAATTTCTTTTAGCAAACTCTCAATAAAAGAGCGTATCAATCGATTGGTTATATTTTTTGCAAGCAATTTTTCTGTAGATGGATATACAGGTTGCATTGCAGCTTTCAACTTCTTTTTATACTCTTTTAGCAATTCCATTTCTGGGTGCGGCATATTAAAAGTTCCGTTATAAAAATTTAGCTTTCCGTAAATAACATATGATTCATTGATTTTTAAAGAATCTTTTAACCACTTCTGACCACGAAACCAAACCAGTTTTACGATTCCTGTACCATCCGTAAAAGTAGCTTCTAATCTACTACCTCTTTTTTGTTTTACATCTCTAACTTGCGTTATTTTTCCCAAAATTTGAACCTCTGCACTATTTTTTTGTAATTGATTTATTTTATAAAACTGAGTTTTATCAACATATCGAAACGGAAATAAATTCAACAAGTCATTACACGTCTTTACACCCAATTCAGCATACAACAATGCTGCCCTATTGGCTGTAATTCCGTTTACATAAATAACTGATTGATTTAAGTTCATTTTAAAAAATATAATAAAAACGAAAATACAAAATGCTTTTAAATTGGTGTACCTTTGCTCCCTGAATTTTTAAAAGATGAGATTACACAGAAATTTAACCTACGCAGTAATAGATAGTTTACGAGATGTTTTTAACGAAGGTGTTTATGCAAATAAAGCCGTAGAAAAAGCATTGAAAAGAGATAAACGTTGGGGAAGTAGAGATAGACGGTTTGTTGCTGAAACTATTTATGAAATTGTACGTTGGAAACGTTTATATGCAGAAATAGCAAACGTAAATGAGCCTTTTGATAGACCCAATTTATGGAGATTATTTTCTGTATGGTGTGTTTTAAAAGGAATTCCGTTACCAGATTGGACCCAAATTGAACCGACTCCTTCTCGTAGAATTAAAGGAATGTTTGATGAATTGTCAAAAACTAGAAAATACAGAGAATCTATTCCTGATTGGATTGACGCTATTGGTGTAAAAGAATTAGGCGAAAAAACTTGGACACAAGAAATTGCCGCTTTAAACAAACAAGCTGATGTTATTCTAAGAACAAATACGCTAAATATTACGAGAGATAATTTACAGAAACAACTTCGTATAGAGAATATCATTGCAGAAAAATTACCAAATCATCCTGATGCCTTAAAACTTACCGAAAGAGCCAATGTTTTTAGAACAGAAGCCTTTAAAAAAGGGTATTTTGAAGTACAAGATGCATCATCGCAATTAGTGGCGGCATATTTAGATGTACAACCAGGAATGAAAGTTATAGATACTTGTGCAGGTGCAGGCGGAAAAACATTGCATTTATCAGCCATAATGCAAAATAAAGGGCAAATTATTGCGATGGATATTTACGAGAGTAAACTAAAAAAACTAAAAGTAAGAGCTCGTAGAAATAAAGCACATAATATTGATATGCGTGTTATAGATTCTACAAAACCCATTAAAAAACTATACAATAAAGCCGATAGAGTTTTAATTGATGCTCCTTGTTCTGGTATAGGTGTTTTTCGTAGAAACCCTGATGCAAAGTGGAAATTACAACCTGAGTTTTTAGAGAATATCAAAAGGACACAGCAAGAAATTTTACAACAATACTCTAAAATGGTAAAACCTGGAGGTAAGTTAGTATATGCAACTTGTTCTGTATTACCTTCTGAAAATCAAGAACAAGTACAGCATTTTTTAGCATTAAATAAAGACTTTACCTTTGTGCAAGATAAAAAAGTGTTAGCCTCTGTTGATGGTTTTGACGGATTTTATATGGCACTTTTAGAAAAGAAATTACCGGTATAAAAAACAAAAAACCGCTTCGCTGAAAGACATAAGAAGAAGGAACTGACTATAACGAACAGATAGATCGTTTTTTAAGTGGTTAAACTTTTTTTAAACGTGAAACACCAAAAAAAGTAAGGTGTATCTCTATTTAAAAGCCTTAACAGATTGCTTTCAAGCATCATTACAGATTTTAATAGGACATTAATGAAATAAAAAAATGATATAAAAGTATTTTTATATCATTTTTTTTATTTTTGAATTACAAATAAATAGTCAGTGTTTATGGCACAAACTTCTTAGATCTTTTTCTTATGATTAAAATTCCGTAAACAGTACCGATAAGCATCAAAAGAAACAACCCTGTGTCTATTGGAAGCCCTGGTGGTGGTGGTGGTCGTGGTGGTGGTGGTGGTGGTGGTGGTGGTGGTGGTGGTGGTGGTGGTGGTGGTACAGGTGGTGGAACTGCTTGTATAAATAACATCATTTTTTATTTTATTAGGTTGTTAGAAAAAGAAATAATTCTAATTTATGCTTACAATAAGTTAAAACTATTTCTTTTTAAAATTTTTAATACGAATCTCTTTTAATTTTTCTCAATTATTATTTTCTTAGAAATCACACCTTTATTAGTTTGCACTCTAACTATATATACTTGATTCGATGTACTCTTTACTTTTAATCTATTTTCTAAACTATTTTCTAGAGCATTCCATTGCTGTACTTTTTGACCAAGTATATTGAATAATGTGATTTTAGAAATCTCTATATCTCCCGTACTTTTTATCACAATCTCTTTGGCTGTATTGTCTGCATATACTGAAATGTTTTTATGCAATATCTCTTCATCTACAGAAAGAGCTTGTGGGGTAAAGGATAAGACAAACCGATCTGTATAGGTTCCTTTTACTAAGGTAATGGTAGCGGTTTCGTTATTTACTTTATATGAAACGCCTAACTCTAAATCTGTTACATATACATCTCTGTCTATGGCTTGCCATTCATCTATCGTAAAGGTTAGATCTCCATCATAATCCATTACAATTTCTAACGGAACTTCTAAATCATCTGATACTTCTTGTACACCTGTAATGATATATTTTTCAGCATCTTTTTCAAATTTCCAATACACATCTGTTTTTCCTAAATCATTTATTTTAGAATCATATCCATAATCAAAACCGAAAGAGTTATCACTTGCAAAAGAAATACCTATTTGGCGGTGCAGCTCTAAACCATCTTCATTTAAAAAGGCCATTCCTAATTTTATAATAGGCAATGGAGCATTCGTTGTAGCATCTCTTTTTGTGTTATTACTTCCTTTAAAGAACACAGACTCTGTTCCTTCTATAATAAATTCTCTTTGGCTGTTATTAAAGACAATTGGGCCACCATTTGCATCTCCATCAACAAAAAATCCTTGAGCCATTGTTATATATTTTCCTGGTGTTTTATAAGCCCCCATTCTGATACCTGCTGCACCAGCACTACCTGTTATATTTGCTGTCAAAGCAGACATTCCCATTGTAAGGTTTCTGGTTGCATAACCTCCAACATAACCTCCAAAATTATGTGCGTTTTGAGCACCGTCTCCGTATGTACTTTCATGATGCTCCCAAAAATAAAGAGTCGCATCAATAGCTGTCGCATTGTCTTCTATAAATTTCTTAACGCTTAATGCTGATGAAAACGGGTTTCCTACTAGATAAGCCTGATCTGCACCAATTGCTGTTGTTAATTCTCCGTCTTTTGGAGTACCTACAAAGGTGTAATTTTGTACGCTACCAGGACCTTTCATAGTAAACCCATCTGTTTGTGGTATCGCGCCTCCTTTATATTTATGTTCCCAATTAGAACGTGTACCATCTCCACTAGCATAGGTGTAAATCCAATAATCTGCTATAGAAATTGGGGCTGTTGTATTTCCGTCATAACCCCCTACAAAAGTAATGTCTTTGGCTATAGTAGTACCTATTGCTGTAGTTGCATCTAAAGCATTTGTACCATCTTTCATTACAGTTTCAATACTATAAGTATTGGCTCCTAATGTATTTACCGGACTACTAAAATAATTATATCTATACAAGCTGGGGGTTGTAGAGTTTTGATCTACCAATAGTTTTCCATCACCTGATACTTGAGTAGCTCCTGTATGAGTCTGTACCAATTGTGAGGTACCTACTAAACGAATTTCATCAGTTACCGCTGTTAAAGTAACATCATTGGTAACTACTAATAAATTATCTGTAATAGCTAATTTACTACCGTTGTTTACAACCAGTTTTCTTGCACTTAACTTACTACCAGAATGGTTGTAGGTTTCATCTATAACTACATGCCTAGATCTATCTGGATAGCCATTATTCCAACTACCTCCTACTCTTTTAGTAATACCAAATCTGTGCAATCCTAACAGTGCATTTGCTTCTGTATCTACACCTGAAGTAATTTCTGGTAACAAAGGATCGTGTGGGTGCCTTTCTTGTGGGTTAGCATAAGCATTTAAATTATCATCTACAAAGGCTACCCATTCTGCTGCGGTATACGTAGTATTGGGGACTAAAGTCTCATCGATACGCACAAAGGCTGTATTGTCTTTTAGACCTTGTACCACATCTATACGACTATCCCA
>CAZZNK010000050.1:0-17019 GCA_964655585.1 uncultured Flavobacteriaceae bacterium | reverse complement strand
GGATAATCAGTATTTGCTAAAGGTGTTAAAAATAAAAGTATGAGTTTGCCCTGCATAAAAGATAGAATTAATTTTTTAATTTTTAAAGATTGCCTATTTTTATCAAAAATTAAAATTGATGAGCACAACTAAAGAATTTTTTGCACACATAGAAAAAGGATATAAAACCAAAGGAGATTTTATTTCTTTAGGAGCTGCAATGTTAGGTGAAGAAACTGTTACAGATGCATTGGTAAAAATTCCATTAAAAACATTAAATCGCCACGGGTTAATTGCAGGAGCAACAGGAACAGGAAAAACCAAAACGTTGCAGGTAATGGCAGAAAATTTATCAGAAAAAGGAATACCTGTTTTGCTGATGGATGTAAAAGGAGATTTAAGTGGTTTGGCAAAAGCAAGCCCTGGACATCCGAAGATTGATGAGCGTCATAAAAAAATTGGTTTTGATTTTGAAGCAAAAAAGTTTCCGATAGAAATATTGACTATTTCGAAACAAAACGGAGTGCGTTTGCGTGCAACGGTATCAGAATTTGGACCTGTTTTATTATCAAGAATTTTAGATTTAACCGATACACAATCTGGTATTGTTTCCGTAATTTTTAAGTATTGTGATGATAATAAACTACCGTTATTAGATTTAAAAGATTTTAAAAAGATATTGCAATTTTCTACTCAAGAAGGAAAAAAAGAAATAGCAAGAGAGTACGGTAGAATATCAACCGCAAGTACAGGAGCTATTTTGCGAAAAATTGTGGAAATAGAACAACAAGGAGGAGATTTATTTTTTGGTGAAAAATCTTTCGATGTAGAAGATTTAACACGAATTGATGAGAATGGAAAAGGAATTATTTCTGTATTAAGATTAACAGACATACAAGACAAGCCAAAGTTGTTTTCTACCTTTATGTTACAATTATTAGCAGAAGTGTATGAAACTTTTCCTGAACAAGGAGATAGCGATAGACCAGAATTAGTAATTTTTATTGATGAAGCACACTTGGTTTTTAAAGAAGCATCAAAAGCATTGATGAGCCAAATAGAAAGTATTGTAAAATTGATTCGCTCTAAAGGAATTGGTTTGTACTTTGTAACTCAAAATCCAAAAGATGTGCCAGAAGATGTATTGGCACAATTAGGATTAAAAATTCAGCATGCATTAAGAGCATTTACCGCAAAAGATAGAAAAGCACTAAAATTAGCCGCAGAGAATTATCCGACTTCAAAATACTATGATACGAGCGAAGTTTTAACACAGTTAGGTATCGGAGAGGCATTTGTATCTGTATTGAATGAAAAAGGAATTCCGACTCCTTTAGCAAGAACCATGTTGCGTGCACCGATGAGTAGAATGGATATTTTAACAGAAAAAGAAATTGATCAGGTGTTAGATAATTCTCGCTTAATTCCGAAATACAATCAAGATACTGATAGAGAAAGCGCTTATGAAATGCTAAATAAAAAGATTGATAAAATTAATAAAGTAACTGAAAAAGAAAGAGAAAAAAAGGAAGAAAGGAAAACGCGTAGGTCATCATCAAGAAAAAGTACTCGCCAAAATCCGATTATAAAAGTGCTTACAAGTGCCACATTTATTAGAAGTGTGTTTGGAATTTTAAAAAAGGTAATGCGTTAAATAAGAAAATGCTAAAAAGAGCGTTTTAAAATAAGTTATAAAGAATAAAATAATGATAAGAAATAAATTATTAATAGCAATTGTATTGTTTTCAGTACTTTTTATAAGTTGTAATTCAGGTAATAAGTTTAAAGTAAGTAAAGGAATGGTAGGTTCTTTAACTACAAAAACGACCATGCAAGAATTAGAAAAGATTTTTAAAAACGATTCCATTGTTAAGAATTTAAGTGAAGGTTCTTTGGGCGATAATTATTTTCAAGATGATGATGAATACCATATTTTTGAAAAAGGAGGGAAGCACCTGTTAACCATTGTGCCAAAAGAACAATTAGATTCTACATCAACGATAAAAAGTATTCAGATTTTTGACAATCGTTTTGAGACTGAGACAGGAATTTCATTGAACTCCACTTTTGTGGATATCAACCTAAAAAGCACGATTAATAAAGTAGAAACGTCTTTTTCTTCGGCAACATTATTTATAGACGAGCTAAATGCAACGATTGCTATAGATAAAGAGCAGCTTGGTTTAAAAGAGTTTAGTACTCAAAAAGTAAACTTAGATCAAATACCAGATTTGGCAGAAATAAAATCGTTTATTATTTGGTTTAATTAGTTTTTTCTTTGCCAAATAAATCAATAAAAAAATACGAAATCAATATCAATTTGGGAACTGTAATATACCTTTAAAGTTGAATTATTTTCTCATATTTTTACAAGCTAACAAAGTGTTTTTCAATAACATTGCAATTGTCATTGGTCCAACGCCACCAGGTACAGGGGTAATAAAAGATGCTTTTTTAGAAACACTATCAAAGTGAACATCACCTGCTAAACGGAAGCCACTTTTCTTTCTGCTATCTGCAATTCTTGTAATACCAACATCAATGATAGTAACCCCTTCTTTTACCATATCTGCGGTTAAAAACTCAGGAATTCCGAGTGCAGCTACAATAATATCAGCTTGTTGAGTCAATTCTTTTAAGTTTGTTGTTCTACTGTGAGTAATCGTAACAGTAGCATTCCCTTTTAAGCGTTTTTGTGATAATAAAATACTCATTGGGCTACCAACAATATGGCTTCTTCCTATAACAACTACTTGTTTTCCAGAAGTTTCTACATCGTATCTTTCTAATAGCTCTAAAATTCCGAAAGGAGTTGCAGAAATAAAAGTGGGTAAGTTTAACGCTAATTTCCCAACATTTGTAGGATGAAATCCATCAACATCTTTATCAGGATTTACAGCCATAATTACTTTTTGCTCATCAATATGTTTTGGCAATGGTAGTTGAACAATAAATCCATCAATATCATTATCAACATTTAAGATTTCAATTTCATTTAATAACTCTTTTTCGGTAACAGTTTCTGGTAAACGTACCAAAGTAGATTCAAAGCCAACTCTATCACAAGCCTTTACTTTTGCATTTACATAAGTTAAACTTGCTCCGTCACTACCAACAATTACAGCGGCTAAATGAGGTACTTTTTTTCCTTGATTTTTTAACTCAATAACTTCTAAAGCAATTTCTTCTTTGATATCTGCTGAAGTTTTTTTTCCGTCTAATAGTATCATATATTTAGTTGTTTGTTATTGATTTTTAATTAAAAAGGCTATATTTTGTATTAGCTAACCATGGAAAGCTAAACATGAGAATAGTCAACAAAAGGTTTGTTTCATCAAAAGTTAAAAGTGTTTATTATTAACTGATAATTAAAAACTCACAACTATTGTCCCATTCCTTTCATCATCTGCATCATTTTTCTTCCACCACCACCTTGCATCATCTTCATCATTTTACTCATTTGATTAAATTGTTTCATTAACTGATTTACTTCTTGTACCGAAGTACCAGATCCTTTGGCAATTCTCTTTTTTCTACTTGCATTGATAGATGTTGGTGTGCTACGCTCACTCGGAGTCATAGAATGTATAATGGCTTCGATACCTTTAAAAGCATCGTCATCAATTTCTGTATCTTTCATTGCTTTACCTGCACCAGGAATCATACCCACCAAATCTTTCATGCTTCCCATTTTTTTGATTTGCTGAATCTGACTTAAAAAATCATCAAAACCAAATTGATTTTTGGCAATTTTCTTTTGTAGCTTTCTAGCTTCTTCTTCATCGTATTGTTCTTGGGCACGTTCTACTAAAGAAACCACATCTCCCATTCCTAAAATACGATCTGCCATTCTATCTGGATGAAAAACATCAATAGCATCCATTTTCTCTCCAGTACCAATAAATTTGATAGGTTTCTCAACCACAGATTTTATTGATAAAGCAGCTCCACCACGCGTATCTCCATCTAATTTTGTAAGTACAACACCATCAAAATTTAGAATATCATTAAAGGCTTTTGCTGTATTTACGGCATCTTGCCCCGTCATAGCATCCACCACAAAAAGGGTTTCCTGCGGATTTACAGCTTTATGGATATTAGAAATTTCGGTCATCATCTCTTTATCTACAGCCAAACGACCAGCAGTATCAATAATAACAACATTTTTACCGTTTGCTTTGGCGTGTTTTACGGCGCTTTTAGCAATTTCTACAGGATTTTTATTTTCTGGTTCTGTATATACTTCAACACCAATCTGTTCTCCAACAACTTGTAATTGATTAATTGCTGCAGGTCGATATACATCTGCACCGACTAACAAAACTTGTTTTGATTTCTTCGTTTTCAAGAAATTAGCAAGTTTTCCAGAAAAAGTGGTTTTACCAGAACCTTGCAAACCAGACATCAAAATTATGGTGGGTGAGCCACCTAAATTGATGCCTACAGAATCACCTCCCATTAATTTGGTAAGTTCATCTTTTACCAACTTTACCATTAACTGACTTGGGTTTAATGTAGTTAATACATTTTGCCCGATGGCTTTCTGTTGGATTGTTTTTGTAAAGTTTTTGGCAATTTTAAAGTTAACATCGGCATCTAATAAGGCTCTTCTTACTTCTTTTAACGTTTCTGCAACGTTAACTTCGGTAATACTTCCGTGTCCTTTTAGTGTATGTAGTGCTTTGTCTAACTTATCACTTAAATTATTAAACATAGTTTTTGTGTTCTGTTTTAGAAACACAAATATAATTATTAGTGCGTAGTTTTAGGCAGTTAACTAGCTATTTTTTTTCTTTTTTCTCAGGAATAAACTTTAGCGCAACACCGTTTACACAATGCCTTTTACCAGTAGTTTTTTTCGGACCATCATCAAACGAATGTCCTAAATGGCTACCACAAGTTTTACATTTTAATTCGGTACGCGCATAACCAATTTTATAATCTACATCTAACTCAATATTTTTCACAATTGCTTGGTCAAATGATGGCCAACCACAATGAGAATCAAATTTATTATCTGATTTGTATAAAGGTGTTCCACAAGCAGCGCAAACATAAGTGCCTGGAGTAAAATTGTCATTTAATTTACTAGTGTAAGGTCTTTCTGTACCTGCTTTTCTAAGCACTTTGTATTGAGCGTCTGTAAGTTGTTTTTTCCACTCGGTGTCCGTTTTTAAAACTTTATAATTCATTTTTTTAGATGATTTTTTTTGCGCATTTCCAATGCAGCTTACAAATAATAGTATTATAAATATACTTGTTATTCTTTTCATGATTCTGATGTTTTTTTGATGATAAACGCTACTATTTTCCGAATAGTTTCTTTGTCTCTCAAAATCTTGGTATGCCCCAGACCATGTGTAATTAACAATTCGCCATTCTCTAATTTTTGACGAATATTAATAGCACAACTTACAGGAACATCGCCATCTAAAGAATCATGAACAACCAATGTAGGGATTTTTATATCCTTCGCTACCCAACTAGGTGAAAATTCATCAATATTTTTACCTACTTTTTTATGGTATAATTGCATCATTTTATCAGCAATAATAGGTTTTACCTGTAGTTTATTTGTAAAATCTCTTGTAATGTCAGAGATTTTATCGCCGCTACCAACGGTTACCAAACTTTTTAATTTTAATGTACTAGCAACGGCATTGTATAATGCCATTCCGCCAAAAGAATGCCCTACAGCAGCATCAAAAGGACCAAATTCTTTATCAATTACAGAGATAGTTTCTAAAAATTCTGGTAACATGGTTGTTTTTCCTGATGATTTTCCGTGCGCGGGTCCATCAAAAGAAATAACCATATATCCCTTTTCTAACAATTTATCAGCAATCATAAATAATTGGGTGCTTCTACCTGCCCAACCATGTACAAATAATACTTTCTTTTTAGAATATCCGTAGGATAAAAGATGAATTTTTTTACCAATAGCATCAATTTGTAAATATTTTTTTTGCGCACTTTTCTCCATGGCCTTTTCCCTTTGTGGTGTCTTAAAATTAAAGGGGGTTGTAAATAGTTTCGCCGCAAATAAGGCTGTTAACTGATGAGAAATAAATTGAAAACCTCTTGATATAAGTATTATAGGTCTTGGAACAGTAAAACTTGGCTTAAAAACTTTGTCAGGGTTTATAAAAATCATTTATAATTATTTTTTTGATAAAGATAGAATATGTAATTTTAAGAGCTGTTATAGAAGCAAAGAAATGTGACTTTTTATATAAAGAAGTGTCATAGTAAGTATAAAATAAAACCCTTTTGAAATGAAAAAAATTATATTGTTATTATTTATTGGTGTGTTGTTTGCAGAATGTTCAACCGTACCAATTACAGGAAGAAAAAGAATGAATTTTGTGAGTGATGCACAAGTTTTACCAGCAAGTTTTGCACAGTACAAAGGCTTTTTAGAAAAGAATAAAAAATCTAAAAATGTGACAAAAACGAATGAAATAAAAAATATTGGAAAAAATATTGCAGGAGCTGTAGATCGTTTTATGCGTGCAAATGATATGGTAAGTGAAGCAAATTCATATAAATGGGAATTCAACTTAATTGAAGATAAAACTGTAAATGCATGGTGTTTACCAGGTGGTAAAGTAGTTTTTTACACAGGTATTTTGCCAATGTGTAAAAATACTGATGGTATTGCTGCAGTTATGGGGCACGAGATTGCGCATGCTTTTGCAAAACACGGTCAGGAAAGAATGTCAACAGGAAGGTTACAACAATTGGGTGGAGTAGCAGTTGCAATTGGAACAAGAAATAGCAAAAACGCTAAGGTGTGGAATATGGCATACGGATTAGGCTCTCAATTTGGAGTTATGCTACCTTTTAGTAGAGAGCATGAAACAGAAGCAGATAAATTAGGATTGGTTTTTATGATTATGGCAGGCTACAACGGAGAAGAAGCTGCACAGGTTTGGGTAAGAATGAGTCAGAGAAAAGGGGCTCAAAATGCGCCACCAGAGTTTTTAAGCACACACCCATCAAATCAAAGAAGAATTAATACTTTGCGTAAATATTTGCCAACGGCAAGAAAATATGCAAAGAAATTTAATGAACAATATGCCGCCAAATTAAAAAACACGAAATAAAATAAGTTTTACTATATTGTGAACCGCTCTTTTAAAGAGCGGTTTTTTTATTTAAAAGATATATATGTTACAAAAAGGTGATAAAAAACTAATCAATGCTTGGGCATTTTATGATTGGGCAAACTCAGTATATTCATTAGTAATTTCAACAGCGGTATTTCCTATCTATTATAGCGGATTGACACAATCTGAAGGGTTTGCAAATGCAGAAGGTAAAATAGCTTTTTTAGGTACTTTTTGGACTCCCACAACGTTGTATAATTACGCATTGGCATTGTCTTTTTTAATAGTTGCATTTATTTCTCCGATGCTTTCAGGAATTGCAGATTATGTGGGCAATAAAAAGAAATTTTTAAAAACGTTTTGCTATTTAGGAGCCTTTTCTGTTATGGCTTTAAGCTTTTTTACAGGAAAAGATACACTTTGGGTAGGGATTGTATTTACCATATTAGCAAGTGTTGGGTTTTGGGGAAGTATTGTTTTTTACAATGCATATTTACCCGAAATTGCACATCCAGAGCAACAAGATAATGTAAGTGCCAAAGGATTTATGTTAGGATATATTGGTTCTGTAATTTTACTAGTATTAAGTTTAATATTGATAGAAACCAGTGTTTTTGGTTTGTATGATAAACAAATGGGCTCACAAATTACATTTGTATTGGTGGGAATTTGGTGGATTGGTTTTGCACAAGTAACCTACCGAAGATTGCCAAATGAAGAAAAAGTAACCCTACCAAAAGACAACTATTTTAAAAAAGGATTACTAGAAATTAAGCAAGTCGCAAAAGAACTATTTAAAGATCCTCAGTTAAAAACATTTTTAATCGCATTTTTCTTATTAAGTATTGGTGTACAAACCATTATTTTAATGGCAGGAATGTTCGGAGTAGTTTTAGGGCTACCAACTCTAAATTTAATTGCAACGATATTGTTAGTACAACTTGTAGGAATATTAGGGGCGTTTTTATTCTCAAGATTATCAAACAAAATAGGTAACATTACCACGATAAAAATAATCATTGTAATTTGGGCAATTGTATGCTTTATAGGTTTTAATTTAACCAAAGAAATGCCAAATGTAGATATCTATTTTTATATTTTAGGCGCTTTAATTGGCTTGGTAATGGGAGCAATACAATCATTAGCAAGATCTACTTATTCTAAATTGTTACCAGAAACTGAAGATACAACCTCGTATTTCAGCTTTTTTGATGTTACCGAAAAAATAGCAATTGTAATAGGAATGATTACTTACGGAGTTTTAATTGCAATAACTGGTTCTATGCAGTGGAGTGTGTTGGCGTTAGGCGTATTTTTTATTGCTTCTTTTTTAGTGTTAAATACAATGAAAAAGACAAAACATGTAAAATAGTTACTTTATTTTGTACACAATACCATCTTGTTTAAATTTAGAATGGCCTATTTTGGCTGTAAAGCTATAAGAATTTTTAGTAACTTTTGTAATCTGCACAGTAATTAAATCGTTGTCTAAAGCATTTTTAGGTGATTTCATTTTTAGAGTATAGAAAAAGTTGTTTTTCCATGTAATATAGAGTGTGTCAATTCGTTTTATTTCTTTTCTTTTAACAATTGAATCGGTTGATATTTCAACAAACTTAGTATATTCCTCAATTTGTAAGCTATCTTTTCTAGTAATTGTTGTTTTGCTATAACTATCGCCAGCAGGAATTTCAAAAACACCAATTTTAAATCGATTGGCATTTCCTTTTTTTACTTCGGATGAGCAAGAGGATAGTATTAAAATAAATACTCCGATTAAAAGGATTGGTGTTATTTTTTTCATAATTAAATTCCTGTAAAATTACTAGGTGTAATTGCTTTTAATTCTTCTTTTATAGCGGATGATACTTCTAAACCATCAATAAAATCTGCCATAGATTTTTGCGTAATTTTCTCATTTGTTCTCGTCAATCCTTTTAGAGCTTCATAAGGATTAGGATACGCTTCTCTACGCAAAATAGTTTGAATTGCTTCCGCTACAACTGCCCAATTATCCTCTAAATCTTGCTCAAATTTCTCTTTATTTAGTAATAATTTATTCAACCCTTTTAAGGTAGAAGAAAAACCAATAAGTGTATGTCCGTAAGGTACACCAACATTTCGTAAAACAGTACTGTCGGTCAAATCTCGTTGCATTCTAGAAATAGGTAGTTTGGCAGCAAGATGTTCAAAAATTGCATTGGCAATTCCTAAATTCCCTTCGGAGTTTTCAAAATCAATAGGATTTACTTTGTGTGGCATTGCAGAAGAACCTACTTCGCCTTTTTTAATTTTTTGTTTAAAATAATTCATAGAAACATATGCCCAAATATCTCTATCTAAATCTATAATAATGGTATTGATACGTTTTAAATTATCGTACAACGCCGCCATATAATCATAATGTTCTATTTGTGTGGTAGGAAATGAGTGAGATAATCCTAGTTTTTCTTCAACAAATTTAGCACCGAATGCTTTCCAATCAATATTTTTATAAGCAACAAAATGAGCATTGAAATTACCCGTTGCTCCACCAAATTTAGCTGCATTTGGTATGTTTTTTAGCGTGTTAAATTGTTCTTGTAACCGAACTACAAATACATTAATTTCTTTCCCAAGTCGAGTAGGAGAAGCGGGTTGACCGTGAGTTCTTGCCAACATAGAAATGTCTTTCCATTCAATAGCAAGTTGTTGTAATTTTTCAATTAATTGCTCAAATGCAGGAATGTAAACATCAATTGTTGCTTCTTTTATAGATAAAGGAATCGCAGTATTATTAATGTCTTGAGAAGTCAATCCGAAGTGGATAAATTCTTTAAATTCTTGCAAACCTAAAGTATCAAATTTTTCTTTTATAAAGTACTCTACCGCTTTTACATCATGGTTGGTAATACTTTCAATATCTTTAATTTTTTGCGCATCACCCGAAGAAAAATTAGTGTAAATTTTGCGTAAATTGTCAAATAAATCGCTGTTAAAATCTTTTAATTGTGGTAGTGGAATTTCACAAAGAGCAATAAAATATTCAATTTCAATTCTTACTCTATATTTTATCAAAGATTCTTCAGAAAAATAGTCAGCTAATTTTGCTATTTTATTTCTGTACCTCCCATCAATAGGAGAAATTGCGTTTAATTCTGTCAGTTTCATTTGTTGTTGTGTTGTGCTACAAAAATAGAAATAACTTATAGTTTTTAGGGGTTTTATTTGTTTATTTTTAATTTGTGTCTCAATTATTACAGAACAAAATAATTGAATATTGTATTTTTGCCATTTAAAATAAAAAAATGTATCCAAAGGAAATAGAAAATAGAGAAGATGTTTATCATTTAGTTGCTTCTTTTTATGATAAGTTAAAGGTTGATGATTTTATCGGTCATATTTTTACCACGACCATTTCTGATGAAAAATGGGAGCCGCACCTACAAAAACTAACTGATTTTTGGGAATCTAATTTGTTTAGAATTGCTAAATTTAGTGGTAATCCGCCAAAAGCCCATAGAGATTTAGATGCTGCTTTTAATTATTCAATTGATCAAAAACATTTTGGAAAGTGGTTGGAATTATGGTTTGCTACAATTGATGAGTTTTTTATAGGAGAAAGAGCTAATATGGCAAAAGAAAGAGCAAGAAATATTGCAAATATGCTGTTTTTTAAAATGTATGATGCGAAGCCGAAATCTTAAAATTGTATTTTTATTGATGTTTTTCAATCAGGTTTAAAATATATTTGCCACGAGCTTTACAGCCTTTGCTTTCATGAATAATTTTTGTTTGAATGAGATGTTTTAATTCTGGATGAATCCATTTTTTTTCTAATCCAAAGAGATACAAAGTAGTCATTGTGTATGCTCTTACTGCAATTTTTTGAGGTGTAATTAACCAATCAAAACCAGTTTCTATAATCAATTCTATATGAGTTTCTGTAAGGTTTTCTTGTACTTTATTTTTTAATTTTGAGGTATAGGCTTTTGCCAAATGTTCACAAATTTTTGCACAAGGTCTTATGGCACTATCAAATTGTACTTTTTGTATATTTTGAGTAAAAAGGTCTAAATGTGGTAAAATTAAATGTATGCCAGTATGTGTACAAATCCATTCTAAAACCCAAGCAGCTTTGATAGAAATTTTGTGATCAACCATAAATGTTACATCAACCAAATGTATAATCAAATTTCTATTTTCTAATACAAAAGAGGCAACATAATCTCTGTTTTCTCGTTTTGGATTTTCCATTTTGTTTAATAAATCTATAATATGATTTCGACTCATAAGTTTTGGCTCGATTTATGTATATTTGTTTTTATGATGCTAAAGATAAAAAGAGTATTTGTGGTAAGTTTACTTTTAACCTGTTTTTTTAAGGTTGATGTTGTTTCTGCTCAAAAAATAAATCAGTTTGATAAAAATGGCAAGCGAATGGGAGTTTGGAAAAAATATCATTCTAATAAGAGAATCCGTTATATTGGTAAATTTATAAACGGAAAAGAAGTAGGAGAGTTTAAGTTTTATGATATTAGAACCTCTAAACATCCTATTGCTATAAAAAGTTATTTTGAAGAGAATGATTCCGTTTTTGTTCAGTTTTTTACACTCAAAGGAAAACTACAAAGTGAAGGGTTGCTATACCATAAAAAAAGAATTGGTGGTTGGGAATATTACTTTCCAAATGGAAAAATTTTATCCGAAGAAAGTTATATAATGGGCAAGCTAAATAATGCTTTAACAACTTATTATCCTAACGGAAATGTCACAGAAAACACAATGTATAAAAATGGACTGAAACATGGGTTGTCTAAAAAATATGCAGAAAATGGTGTTTTACTTGAAGAGGTAAATTATAGTTTTGGTAAAGCAAATGGAGAGGCTAAGTACTTCGATTTAAAAGGACAAATTAAAGAAGAAGGAACGTATAAAAACGGAAAACGTGTAGGGAGATGGGAGTTTTATATGGATGGAGAAGTGGTTTCTGATAAAGAAAAAAAGAAGCAAAACCGATACTCAAAAACAAAAGATTAGTCTTTGTTTTTCACACCCAACACCCATTTAAACGCTTTTTCTTTGGTTGCTCTAAAAATTGTATTGTGTTTTTCACTTGGTTCATCTGAATACTTCCAGATTAGTGATTTTGGCGAATTTACCTCTAAAACTGTATGAAGTTTATTTGTATATAAAGAAATGTCTTTTGCACTAGAGCCTGCAAACCAAAATTTTATTTTTTTTGAAGGGAGTTTTGCTAAATGCTCTTTTGCCGTGTTTGCTAAATAATTAGCATTCCACCATAATGAAGGATCCATAGCAATATAGAAATCGAATGTATTTGGTTCTAACAAAAATGTTTCTACAACAAAAAGACCAGCTAAAGACTCACCAACAATACCTTTTTTATTGGTAATTCGGTATCGTTTATTTATTTCCTGCATTAATTCATCTTTTATAAATGCTCTAAAGTTTTTTGCGCCATCAGAAAGTGGAGCATATTTTTTATCATCAATTGTTTCAGAAAAACCTGTTAAATCTCTCCTTCTTTCAGTATTTTCAATACCAACAAGAATTATTGGAGGAATACTTTTATTCTTAACAAGTTTTGCAATTGTATTTGCTATGTGCGGAAAATCTTCTTTTATACCACCATCTGGCATATATAAAACAGGAAAACCTTCAGTACTTTCTTTATAAATTGGTGGTGTCCATACATTAATAACTCTAGTTTCATTAACTAGATTAGATGCTATTGTAAAATTATCGTGGTTTGGTATTGAATCTTTATTTTGAGGTTTGTTAAAACAACTTGTTATAAAGATTGACATCAGTACTAAATAATATATGTTTTTCATTTTTTAGTTTTAGACGATTGATAGTAACTGGTCGCTAAATTAGCACTAAAAAGCATCGAATACAAATTGTTTTTTTTGAACACAAGAACTTTTATCATTTTTAAGAAAAAAAAATTTTAAACTTCGTAACTTTGTACTCTAATTTATAAATAATGAAACGAGTAATTGTCGGTCTTTCTGGGGGTGTAGATAGTAGTGTAACTGCCTATTTGTTAAAAGAACAAGGCTATGAGGTTATTGGGCTTTTTATGAAAAATTGGCACGATGATTCGGTAACTATTTCTAACGAATGTCCATGGTTAGAAGATAGTAATGATGCGATGCTTGTTGCCGAAAAATTGGGTATTCCTTTTCAGGTAGTAGATTTAAGCGAGCAATACAAAGAACGTATTGTAGATTATATGTTTGATGAATATGAAAAAGGAAGAACTCCGAATCCAGACATATTATGTAATCGAGAAATTAAGTTTGATGTTTTTATGGATATCGCTCTAAATTTGGGGGCAGATTATGTTGCTACAGGTCATTATTGCAGAAAAGGAGAAGAAGAGATTGATGGAAAAGTAATCCATAAATTATTAGCAGGGAAAGACATCAACAAAGATCAATCGTATTTTCTATGTCAACTTTCTCAAAAACAATTAGCAAAAGCGATGTTTCCGATAGGAGAACTTACAAAACCAGAGGTAAGAGAAATTGCTAAAAAAGCCGACTTAATTACTGCGGATAAAAAAGATTCACAAGGCTTGTGTTTTATCGGTAAAGTAAGATTGCCAGAGTTTTTACAACAAAAATTACAGCCTAAAGAAGGTGTAATTATTACAATTTCTTCGGATTTTGAGCAATACACAAAACCTTTTCCATCATTTAAAAATAAAGAAACTGAATTAGAATACCTTTCAACTAAATTCTCTTACACAAAAGAAGACGGAAAAATAGTTGGCAAACACCAAGGAGCACATTATTTTACAAAAGGACAACGAAAAGGGTTAGCAGTTGGTGGTACAAAAGAGCCTCTTTTTGTGATAGAAACAGATGTAGTTGAAAATATTATTTACACTGGAGAAGGTAAAAACCACCCAGGATTATACAGAAATGTGTTGTTTGTAAATAATGAAGAATTGCATTGGGTTCGTACAGATTTAACGTTACAATCTGGTGATTCTATGCAGGTTTTGGCAAGAATCCGATATCGTCAAGCATTAGAAAAAGCGACTTTGTATAAAGTAAAAAATGGTTTGCATGTTGAGTTTGAAAACCAGCAATCTGCTATTACAGAAGGTCAGTTTGTTGCTTGGTACAAAGAAGATGAATTGTTAGGTTCTGGGGTGATTTCGTAATTTCTAAAAATAAAGTAGTAAATTGCTCTCATCAATTTTATAGCATGAAAAAAATACTATTCTTTATTGTTTTTTGCATCAGTTTACAACTGTTTTCTCAAGAAGATGCATGGGTTTTTCTATCAGACAAACCTAATGCAGCAACATTTTTAGCAAATCCACTTACAATGTTGTCTCAACGTTCTTTAGACAGAAGAACACGTCAAGCTATTACTTTAGATCAAAAAGATGTTCCTGTAGAAAGCACCTATTATACACAAATAAAAAACGCTACAGGAATCACAGTTTTAGCCAAATCGAAATGGCTAAATGCGATACATGTACAAGGAACACAAGCCGATATTGATGCTTTAAAAACAGATTTTACTTTTGTTACCTCTATTGAATTTGCCAATAATTCTTTAAACACAGGCAGAAAAATTTCTTCAATAAAACCTGTAGAAAATCATCAAAATAAATTTGCAGAAACCAATACTGATTTTAATTATGGAGATGCTTCTAACCAAATAACCATGTTGCATGGAGATTATTTGCATCAACAAGGGTTTACAGGTACAGGAATGCAAATTGCTATTATAGATGCAGGTTTTCCAAATGTAAATACCAATCCAGCATTTCAAAGATTAAGAGATAACAATCAGGTTTTAGGAGGTTATGATTTTGTACATAGAAACACTAATTTTTATACAGGTAATTCTCACGGAGCACATGTATTGTCAGATATTGGTGGATATTTAGAAAATCAGTTTGTAGGTACAGCACCCGATGCCAAATTTTATTTATTTATTACTGAAGATGGATCGCAAGAAGCACCCATTGAAGAGAGTTTGTGGGTAGAAGCCGCAGAAAGAGCAGATAGCTTAGGTGTTGATGTTATTAACACATCACTAGGCTATACTACTTTTGATAATGCTAGTTATAATTATACCTATGCTGATATGGATGGAAATACGGCATTTATTTCTCGTGGAGCAGAAATAGGAGCTTCAAGAGGTATGATTTTAGTTAATGCCGCAGGAAATTCAGGCAGTAGTACTTGGCATTATATTGGCGCACCAGCAGATGCGGCGGGTGTATTAAGCATTGGTGCGGTAGATGCTTCTAGAAATGTAGCCTCGTTTAGCTCTCGTGGACCAACCTCAGACAATAGAGTAAAACCAGATGTTATGGCACAAGGAGCTGCAGCGTTTGTGGTTAATTACCAATCTGGAACACCGAGTACATCTAACGGAACATCCTTTGCATCACCAATAATGGCAGGTGTTGTAGCTTGTTTTTGGCAAGCATATCCAAATAAAACAGCCATAGAAATAAAAAATGCCATTCGTTCATCTTCGGATAAATTTAACAATCCTGATGATGATTATGGTTATGGAATTCCGAATTTTGAAACGGCTTACAATACATTGAATTCAGATGAGTACTTATCTGTTAGATTGTCTGTAAAAATATCTCCAAATCCTGTAAAAAACACAATTAATTTAACCTCTTTAAAAGGAAGTATTGCTGATTATGGAGTGACTATTTATTCTGTTTTAGGGAAAAAATTGTATCAACAAAAAATATTAAGTAGTAAAAAAATTAATATTTCTTCTTTTGATAAAGGAATGTACATCCTTCAAATTAGCAAAGGAAATAAACAAAAAACAATCAAGTTGATTAAAAATTAATGGCAAATAAAATTACTCAATTATTTAATATAAAACATCCAATTATTCAAGGAGGAATGATTTGGGTAAGCGGTTGGAAATTAGCATCAGCAGTAAGTAATGCAGGCGGGCTAGGTTTAATTGGCGCAGGATCAATGTATCCTGACGTTTTAAGAGAACACATTCAAAAATGTAAAAAAGCAACCGATAAACCTTTTGGAGTAAATGTACCAATGTTGTATCCAAACATTGAAGAAATTATGCAAATTATTGTGGATGAAGGTGTAAAGATTGTATTTACATCCGCAGGAAATCCGAAGATTTGGACATCTTTTTTAAAAGAAAACGGAATAACTGTTGCACATGTGGTAAGTTCTGTAAAATTTGCTTTGAAAGCAGAAATTGCTGGAGTAGATGCTGTGGTTTGCGAAGGGTTTGAAGCTGGTGGACATAATGGACGTGAAGAAACCACTACGTTTACTTTAATTCCGATGGTAAAAGAGCAGGTAAAAATACCTGTAATTGCAGCTGGTGGAATCGGATCGGGTAGAGGTATGTTGGCAGCGATGGTATTAGGTGCAGATGGAGTACAGATAGGAAGTAGATTTGTTGCCACTAAAGAATCTTCTGCACATATCAATTTTAAAGAAAAAATAGTTGAAGTAAACGAAGGAGAAACAGCACTTACTTTAAAAGAGTTAGCTCCTGTTCGGTTGATTAAAAATATTTTTTTTGATGAATTACAAAAACTATATGCTAAAAACCCTACTAAAGAAGAAATAAAACAATTGTTAGGAAGAGCGAGAGCAAAAAAAGGGATGTTTGAAGGAGATTTGGTAAATGGCGAGCTAGAAATAGGTCAAATTTCAGGGTTAATTCATGAAATTTCATCAGTTAAAGAGGTAATTAAAGAAATTATGAAAGAATTTAATAGTGTTAAATCATTGGTTAATAGTGGCTTGTGAGTTTTATTAAAATAATTTCACTATTTTATAGTAATTGTAGATGTTTTGGTGTTATATTTGCAAACTAATAAGAGTTGCTTGTAATTAAACAAGCACCAATAAATTTTTTATAATGAGTAAAGGTACCGTAAAATTTTTCA
>CAZZNK010000049.1:0-17498 GCA_964655585.1 uncultured Flavobacteriaceae bacterium | reverse complement strand
AAATCACTACCTTTCAAAGATTAATTCTGTAACGCTATTTTAGGACGGCACAATTGTTTTATAGAAACTACTTAGGGTCTAAGATAGTGTCAATTCTATCAGAAGCATCTTGTAAATGGTAGCGTGTAATTGTGTTTGGAGCGCTTGCAATTGCGCGTTTAATGTCTCTTTTTAAACGTTTCAATTCTCCTCTAACTACAGGTTTAATGTCAGATTGGTTTACGTTTACCAATGTTTGTTTTAGATATCTTCCGAAATTCATTCTAGGAGGATTTTTTGCTTTGTTTAATAGAAAACCTAATCGATCAATATGTGCACGTTGTAAGTTTCTTCTATAATTATCAATTTCTTTACGACTGTACAGTTCAGACCAAATTCCTTTTCGTAAATCACTCATCATACTTGTTAGGGTGTATGCTTTACTTCCGTTTAAGGTTTCGTTTTCAATTAAACGAGCCATTCTACCAGGTTTTAAAACTCTATTTAATGATCTCACTTGCATGCCTCTAATGCGTTCTGTAGAGCCAGAAAACTCAATCTTATCAAATATATTTTTATCTATTAACCAAGTAGGAGTTGCAAATAACTCTTTATTAAGAAATAACATTGCTTTCTTCTGATAATTTTTATCAACAGGAGTATAGACTGTACCACTTTGTCCTGCAATTTTGTAATGTTCGTAGACTCCGCCAATATTAGAAGTTACATGACCCATATAACGATTATATTGTCCTAATAACTGTCTGTACATGGTTTTTAAGTTTTCATAAGTGTCTCCTTTTTTAGTAGACCACTCTTCTAAACGAGGCAGAATTCTTTGAAGGTTTTTAAGTCCATACATGCTTGCTTTGATAGCGTCGTCACCTAAATCTTCAGTTTGAGCACTTGGATCAATAACATTCATAACCTGTTGCTGTCCGAAATGATACATAGGGTCTTCTGCATGTTTTGAAATCCATTGATTCAAGATTCCTTTTTCACCTTTTGCAGATTTTTCTAAAATAGGACGATATCCCCAAGAGATTGCATATTTATCGTACATGTTAATTTTAGGAAATAATGCCACACCTTTGTCTTCTGGTTGTGCTACATAATTAAAACGAGCATAATCCATAATAGAAGGTGCAATTCCGTTCTTTTGAGTAAAAGTTGCCGAACGTAAAGAATCTACAGGGAAAGCTGCACTTGCTCCCATATTATGAGGTAATCCTAAGGTATGTCCAACTTCGTGTGATGATACAAAACGAATTAATTTTCCCATCGTCGCATCGTCAAATTTACTACCACGAGCTTTCGGATTGATGGCTGCAGTTTGAATAAAGAACCAGTCGTGTAATAATGTCATTACATTGTGATACCAGTTAATGTCTGATTCTAAAATCTCTCCAGATCTTGGGTCACTAACGTGAGGTCCATTTGCATTTGGTATAGGAGATGCTAAATATCTCACTACAGAATAACGTACATCTTCTGGACTAAATTCTGGATCTTCTTCTTTTGTCGGTGCGTCTTTGGCGATAATAGCATTTTTAAAACCAGCTGCTTCAAAGGCAACTTGCCAATCTTCGATACCATCTTTTATATATTTACGCCATTTTTTTGGTGTCGCTTCATCAATATAATAGATAATTTGCTTTTTTGGTTCAACCAATTCTCCACGATTAAATTTCTCTACATCTTCATCTTTTACTTCTAACCTCCATCGATCTAAATAGGTAACTGTTTTGCTTTTATGGTCTTCTAAACCATAATCTGTTTGTCCAGTAGTAAACCAACCAACACGCTCATCAAAATACCTGCGTTTCATGGGTACTTTTGGTAATAAAATCATAGAATTGCTCATTTCTAACGAAATAGAACCAACACTTCCGTTTGATGGTGGTTTGTTGGCAAAGTATGTTTTTACATGTCTTATTTCTATGTTTTTTGGATAACTACTTATTCTTTCTATATAAGAACGAGATTTATCCATTCTAGATGCTTGGTATCTTTTTCTACTCCAACTAGGAAATCCTAATGCTTTTACATCAGTAGCAAAAAGTGAAGTAGCGTCTATTACTGTTGCTGTAGAGTCTTTACTAAATGCTTTGATAGGAAAAGAGAATAGAATAGGTTCAAAATTAGAGTTTACTACTGCTTTATGAACTGCTAAAGCTGTATCAGCAACAACATTGTAAGATACAACTCGTAATAAAATTTTCTTTCCTTTTTTTTGCCAACGCAATACTTGTGTATTTTGTTTTCCACCACCAAAGCCAATTCCACTAGCAGTTTTAGCTATTCTGGTAACCATTAACATTTCTCTTTCTAAAAGAGAGTCAGGGATTTCAAATAAATATTTTTCATCCTTTGTGTGTACTTTAAATAAGCCTTCGTCAGTTTTATGATCTTTAGTGACCACTTTTCCATAAGGTTTAATGGCTCCTTTTTTAGGCTTTGGTTTTTTTACAGCAATTTTATTTTTTTTCTTTTTTTTCCAAAACTGAGCAGATGTTTCGGTTGAAACTCCGAAAACAAATGCAACAACCAAAAGTTGTGTGAGAAGTTTTTTTGTCATTATAAACTATTTAAGTGATTGATTAATTATGATTTGCCGAAGTTAAGAATTCTAATCATGATGAAATCTTAATAAAGTGTTAAAGGAAATAAGATTTCATAAGGTGAAACTTATTGTTATTTTAATTACTTTGGCTTTGTTGTACAAGAAAAAGTAATCAATTAAAAAATAAAATAGAGGAATAAAAAAAGGAACTACATTAATGTAGTTCCTTTTTTTATTTTTTGAGATTTAAATGTTTTTAAAACGACATGATTATGTTTGCGGAAATCCCTGTGCTTTCGGGCACATATCTACAAACACCACCCACGCATAAAAGACCACCTCGTTGTCTTCCGTAGTTTAGCGCAAAACGATGTGCGCCGTTTGTGTAGCTTCCTCCGAAATTATAATAATGAATTCTTTTTGCTGTATCGGTATTTCCGTAGTTATAAATATCATTTAGATAAAAAGCTAGTTTGTGGCTTAAGTTAAATTCTAAAGTTCCTCCACCCCAATTCTTTTTATCATCATTTGTTGATAAATGTTGTGCTTCGAAACGTAGTGATTTACCATTACCAATTATATAAGTGGTTTCTGCAACTACAATGTTTGCTTTAATGTCTCCAAAAGTCTCTTCAATATAGCGTTTGTTGTAAGATTGGTTTACATAATAGAATATAGAATTCCATTTTTTAGACCATTTTTTACGAACCTCTAAGCTGATGTCTGAAAAATACTTTGTGCCAAATCCTAAAAAATCAGTAGTGTAGTCAAAATTTGCAAAGTCATAAGTTCCTTTTAAACCCGCCCAATATGATGTGTTTATGGCAATTTTTGTTCCATATTTACCGCCTAAAACAGTTTTTCTTTTAAACTTATAAAAGATATCTAATTGTCCGCCAATCTCTCCAGACTTAATCAATGTTGGGTCTTGAAAAGCTACTTGTGGTTGTGATTGATACACATAAATGTTGGTTAATAAATAATCGTGTTGTTTTGTTAAAGAAGGTAGGTAGTTAATAATGTTTTGATTAAAAACATTCCCAGCAGCTTCTCTGTTAGAGTAGAAATTCATGTTTTCCATTCTTCTAAAAGTAGCATCGATTCCTATTCCTTTTTTTGCATATCCAAAGTTTAGTAAAAATGTAGTTCCTTTTTTTGCATTTTTAATTTGTCCTGCTAAGATTACAGCGTCTTTTCCTTTAGAAACAATTTCTGCATTGGCATAAATATTGTTTTTTGAAAAATCTAATCTTGTTGAAAAGGCGTTTGTTAAATCATTAAAAGAAGGAGTTGTAACTGTTGCTTTTTGTTTTCTTCCAACGTAACTAAAACCAAATGATAAAGCCGTATTTTCTAAGTTAAAAGCTGTAGATAGATTTATGTCTGAGTTAAAACCAAAGATTTCACCATCAGAAACTTTAAATCCTGTTCGTTGTTTTCCGTATAAAGCAGTTAAGTAAATGTAGTCTGTAGGATTGTATTTAATTCTTCCACCTCGTAAAGCATTGTTTATACCAAGTTGTCTGTCTTCCCAAGAGCGTAAAATAAGTCCACTACCAAATTGTTCGTAAAAATAACCGGCAGTTAAGTCGATTTTTTCTGATTTATAACCTGCGTAATACAGACCAATATTTGTGTTTTTATAATTTGGCGAATAGTTTAATAATGCTAAAGGAGCATATGATTCTATTTGTAAACCTGCATAAAATTTATTAAAAGAATAGTCTATTTTTAAATAATTATTTGATCTAAAGCGTTCTGGTAAAATAAAATCACCTGTTTTAGGGTCGTCCAAGTAATATTGAGAATTAGATTCAAGTCCTATAGAAATATTGCTATTTTCTTGTGCTGATAAAGTGAAATAAAAAAACAGAAAACTAATGATAATTATGTTTTTCATAATATGAGTTTTAAACAATTATTTTGTATATTTTTTTATTTTTTCAAACAACTCGTCTTCTGCTCCTGGAGAATAGCCTGTATGTCTGTATAAAATTTTATTTCCTTTAAGGATAATTATATGAGGAACTACAGAGATGTTTAAAGCTCTTTTCAATTCCTGATTTTTATCGATTAAAATCTTGTATTCCCATCCTTTTCCATTAATTAAGGGTTTTATTCTTTTTTGAGTTCTAGAATCATCTATAGAAATAGCAATGATTTCTACATTGGTTTCATCTTGCCAATCTTCGTAAACATCGCTTATGGCGTCTAGTTCATTGATACAAGGAACGCACCAAGTAGCCCAAAAACTAAGGATAGTAATTTTGTTATTAGGAATTTCATCTTGAATTTTAACAGTTTTGCCATTAAGAGTTGTGAGATTAATGTTTGGGATTTCTTTTTGGGCAAATGAATTTGTAAAAAAGAGAATTCCGATAATTAAGAGAGTGTATTTCATGTTGTTATGATAAGAATTTTATTAAAATAATTGAAGCAAATATATCATTTTTGGATTAAAAACACTATATTCGTCAAAATTTTTTTTTATAACTCAAAAAAACAACACTAATGAAAGTAATTAAATTAACAAGCTTATTTATCGTTTTTACAGCAATATTTTTCTTTTCATGTTCATCTCCTGGAGGTGGTGAGGGACCAGACCCAGCTGATGAGATTACGTCTATAGTACTTAGTTCTGATAAAACTAATTTAGAAGAAGGACAACGAGTTGTTTTTGTAGTAAAAGCAAATACACAAAAAGATGTAACTTCTCAATCTGAAATAAAAGTTAACGGGTCAGTGATAAGTGGAAATTCTTACATTCCGCCAAGTGGAGGGAATTATCTAGTGAAGGCAACATATAAAAGTTTAACTAGTAATGAACTCTCTATAACCGCAACTGTTGCACCAGTTATAGCATCGGTTGAATTGACAGTAAGTTCTAGTTCAATTGCAGTTGGTGATGCTTCAGAATTTACTTTAACAGGGACATTGACTGATGGTTCTACAGCAGATTTAACCAATAACGCTAACAGTACTTTTCATATTGATGGAACGGCAATTGATGGAAATAGAAATGTAGGGTTTGCTACTGGAAGTTTTGTTGTAAAAGGAACTTATAAAACTTTTACAAGTTCAGAAATTACGGTTCAAGTTACAGCGGCTTCTACTTCTTCTCCTGCTAGTTTTGCTAAAAAGGCAGTTATTGAAGATTATACAGGTACTTGGTGTGGTTGGTGCCCAAGAGTGGCGTATGCAATTGAGCAGGTAGAGGCTCAAACAGATAAAGTATTTGCAGTAGCTGCTCATATTGGAGATAATATGGAGAATACATATTCTACTAGTTTGAATAGTAGTTTTGCTGTAACAAGTTATCCAACAGCTTATGTTAATAGAAGTGCAAAATGGATTTATCCAGAACCAAGTAATGTGAGTCAGGCAACTAATCAGGCACAAGGAACTGCTACTAATGGTTTATCTATTAACTCTATGTTACAAGGAAATACTTTGAATGTAATTATTGGTTCGGGATTTGCTCAGGTTAATAATGATGTTAAAATGGTTGTTTTTGTTTTAGAGGATGGTATCGTTGCAAGTCAATCTAATTATACAAGTTACTTTGGAGGTGCAAATCCTGTATCTAATTTTGAGCATAATCATGTCTTACGTCATGCTGCTACAGATGTTTTGGGTGATGTAACTGATGGTTCTGTAGGAGTGCATCAAACAATTTTTAATATCAGTTTGCCGTCAAGTATTGCTAATAAAGATAATATTGGTGTTTTAGTAATGTTAGTTGATGGTACAGGAAAAGTAGTTTACAATGCACAATATGCGCATGTAAATGTTGATAAAGATTTTGATTAACAAATTATAATTGAAAGCCTTTGTTGCCACTAAATAAGCGATACAGGTTTAAATAAAAAAAGCTCCGAATTTATTCGGAGCTTTTTCTGTTTAAAAGAGATACAATTACTCTCCTAAAAAAGGATATCTATAATCTGTTGGTGTAACAAATGTTTCTTTAATTAACCTAGGTGAAACCCAACGTAATAAATTCTGGGCAGAACCTGCTTTGTCATTTGTACCCGAAGCTCTTGCGCCCCCAAAAGGTTGTTGTCCAACAACGGCACCAGTTGGCTTGTCGTTTATATAAAAGTTTCCTGCACAATTTTCTAAAGCTTTGGTTGCTTCTACAACGGCATATCTATCCGCAGAGAAAATGGCCCCTGTTAATGCATATTCAGAAGTTTGGTCAACCAATTCTAGTGTTTTATGCCAATCTTTATCATCGTATACATAAATGGTTACTACTGGTCCAAATAATTCTGTTTCCATAGTTGTGTACTTCGGATTTGTCGTTACAATTACAGTAGGTTCAATAAAGTATCCTTTTGATTTATCATAATTTCCACCTGCAATAATTGTAGCATCCTCATCTTTTTTGGCTTGATCAATATAGCTTGCTAATTTATCAAAAGACCCTTCATGAATAACAGCAGTAATAAAATTACCCATATCTTCTGGAGACCCCATTTTGAATGAAGCAACATCTTCTTTTACAAAATTTAAAGTTTCTTCGGATAAAGAAGCTGGTAAATAAACCCTAGAGGCAGCAGAACATTTTTGTCCTTGATACTCAAAAGCGCCTCGAACAATTCCTGTAGCAACTTGTTTTGGGTTTGCTGATGGATGCGCCACGATAAAGTCTTTTCCTCCAGTTTCTCCAACAATTCTTGGATATGTTTTATAATTATGGATATTTGTTCCAATTTTTTTCCAAATTTCTTTGAATACAAAAGTAGAGCCTGTAAAATGAATTCCTGAAAAATCTGGACTGTCAAAAATAGTATTAGAAATCATCACAGGATCTCCAAAAACAACATTAATAACTCCTGGAGGAACACCAGCTTCATTAAAAATATCCATGATTACTTTTGCTGAAAATATTTGACTATCAGAAGGTTTCCAAACAACTACATTTCCCATCATAGCAGCACTTGCTGGTAAATTAGCAGCAATAGCTGTAAAGTTAAAGGGTGTAATTGCATATACAAAACCTTCTAAGGGTCTGTATTCTACTCTGTTCCAAATTCCTTCTGAAGAAGTAGGTTGGTTTTCATAAATCTGCGTCATATATTCTACGTTAAAACGTAAAAAATCTATCAACTCACAAGAAGCATCAATTTCTGCTTGATGAATGTTTTTAGATTGAGCAATCATTGTAGCAGCATTTATTTTTGCTCGGTATGGTCCAGCAATTAAATCGGCAGCTTTTAAAAAGATAGCAGCACGTTCTGTAAAAGGCATTTGTGCCCATTTTTTGCGTGCTTCTAAAGCGGTAGAAATAGCAGTATCTACATGGCTTTTTTCTGCTATATGGTAAGTTCCAACTACATGTTTGTGGTCGTGTGGAGGAGTCATGTTTCTGGTGTTACCCGTAGTAATATGTTCTCCATTAATATACATTGGTACTTCTACAGAACCATTAAAGTATTTGGTGTATTGTTTGGCAACTGCAGCTCTTTCAGGAGAACCTGGTAGAAACTCTTTTACAGGTTCGTTAACAGCAGTTGGTACTTGAAAAAATCCTTTTCCCATTTTGTATGTTTTTTAAAATTAATCGACTAATTTTGACGAACAAAGTTACAAATTATTTATCAGAATTTAGAAGAAAAAAATGTGTACAGTTACCTATCTTCCAGTAAGAAATAATGGTTTTATATTAACATCGAGTAGAGATGTTCCTTTTGCTAGAGAGCAAGCGTTGCATCCGAAGAAATACAACGAAGATGATGTAGAAATAACGTATCCGAAAGATGGTAGAGCAGGAGGGACTTGGATTGGAACTTCTTCTAAAAAAAGATTAATTTGCTTATTGAATGGAGGTTTTGAGAATCATTATTTAACTACTGATTTAAATATAAAATATCGAAAAAGTAGAGGAATTATTGTGCTAGATTTATTAAAAGAGAGTGAAATAAATATTGCTTTAACTGATATTGATTTGGATAAAATAGAGCCTTTTACGTTGGTAATTGTAGATTGGAACGAAGGTTTAGAGTTGTTAGAGTTGGTTTGGGACGGAACAGAAAAACATATTAAGCGAATGTCTCAAGAAAACCACATTTGGTCTTCGTCAACATTATATGATGATGAGATGAAACAGCTTAGAAGAGATTGGTTTGAAAATTGGGAGCTTCATCAGAAAAGAACAGATATCTTAAATTTTCATCATACTGCCGGAATTGGTAACGAGAGCTTAGATGTGCTAATGAAACGAGAAAAAGTAGGCACAGTTAGTATTACACAAGTAGCTAAAATAGATGGTAAAATTACGATGAATTACGAAAGTGTTTTTTAAAAAACAAGCAACGCAATTGCCGAAATAATAATGCCTCCAAAAATACTTAAAAATAAAAATGCGGCATTTGCTAATATAAATTTCATAAAAGTTTTTCCGTAGCCTTGTTTGTAAAACTTTTTCATGGCTAAATACAGATATAGTAAAAAGAGTATTAAAAATATTCCTAAATATCTTCTGAGTTTTTTATAAAATTTATGAGATAAAAGATGATTAAAAGTAAGAAAAATACGGTTTGTGTATGAAAAACAAAAACCAAATGTTCTACATATATTTTTTTTCTTCGGATATAAATTAGCTTTAAAAATAAAGTAAAAATTGGTAATAAGATAAATAGAGCGATAGAGATTTCTCCTATAATTTCATTTAAAAATTTCTTTCTTTCGCCTTTTCCCCTTAGCCCATTTAGAGCTTCGGCCCTACTATACCAAAGGCGATTAGTAAAAGTTTTTTCAGCTTTTAAACTGTCTAGGGCATCATCTATTTTTATTTTTGGATGTTTTTTTTGAAATTTCAAAAAACTTCCAATATTGTCAGAACCACCAATTGTTAGGTTAAAATCATTTTTTGATTTTTTGTCTTTTTGAATAATTGAATCGGGTTTTGATTCTTCTATTCCGTCTAAAACAATATTTTGAATAGAATCTAAGTTTATCTCTTTTTTAGTAGATTTTTCAGAAGAAGCATTATTTAAATTTTTAAAACTAGTATAGCTACTGTTCAATCCAATGATTAAAAAAAATAAAATAGAAACGGTTAAGTAAAACCGAAACGGATTGGTGTATCTATTCCTTTTTCCTTCAATGTAATCTAAAGATACTTTTCCAGGTTTTGTTAAAAGAGGGATAATGGTTGTCCAAAATTTGGCATCCCAAGAGATAAAACCATTAAAAATTTCGCTTATAAAACTACCAAAGGTAAGTTTATCTCCTTTGTTTTTTTGACCACATTCAGGGCAAAAATTCTCTTGACCAGAAAAAGGAAATCCACAGTTTAAGCAACTTATGTCTTTGACTATAGAAGGTTTGTTGTTTTTAGGCATTTGGTTTGGTTGTCGAAATTTACGTTAGTAAAAGTAGGTTTTTCGGTGCAAAATACAAAAATGATTATTGTTCGCCTTTAAATATTGTTGTACCAACGCCAATTACTCGTTCAAACAAGCCTCCAAAAGGTTTGTAATATACAAGAACTGTGTAGTGGTTTTCTGTTCTAGAAAAACCACCTCTAATACTTCCTTTATTTAGCGTGTTTTCTAGGTTTTTAGACACAAAAGTATAGTTGTAAAACCCTTGTTTTAGTAAAATTTTAGCTTGGTAAGTGTTGTTTTTTTTATTGAAAATCATTTTGTTTTCGGTATTCAATTCAAAGTTATTGAATGCTCCATATATATAGATATCGTCTAAAAAAGGCTTGTCAACTTGTAGTGAAAAATGCATCATTGCATAATCTGCTTCGGTTTGCGGATTATTACCTTCTAGAGTTCTAATAATAAATTGTCCATTAATATCTGGATTGTATTTGTACGTTTTATACTCATTATATTCAAAAGGATATAAATAATGATGATAGACGTTTTCTAGTATGATTTTGCTGATGTTTAAACTTTTATTTCTGATGATTTTATTATCGAAAAATAAATATTCATTTCCGCCCCAGAAGTTAGATTGATGTGTGTAGTTGTAAATTAATTGATTGGGTTTAAAAAACTGAGGTTGTAAGTTAGTGATTGCAGTTTTCCAGTTGTTGTTTTGCAATACAGCAACTTTAATTTCTACATTCGGATTGTTAATTTGCAACTGAGGATGATTTATAGAAAACTGAACAGTTTGTTGTTTATTAATTGTTTTTGTGTTTCTGCTTCTGTACGCAATTACGCCAACAGTTACCTTTTTTTCATACAATGTAAATCTACGAGAAAAGAGAACTTCGTCGAATTCATTGAGAATAGAGACTAGATAGTTTCCGCTTTTGGTTATAATGGTGTTTTCGTTCGGAATTTGTACAGTATAATGTGTGTAAAATTGTAGTGTGTTAAATGAGTTACTAACGTTTGTAATGCTATTTTGATTAAATCCGTTAATGTATTGGTTGGCTAGTAAATTGCTCTCTTGCCAATCAAACGTCATGTGTTGTATTTTGTATTGGTAGTCTTGTTGATTTTCTTCTAAATCATCAAAAGACAATTGAAGCACAGTTCCTAAAGGTACAATTGCGGTAAATTGTTTGCTGCCTAAAGGTTTTAGTTGAATGGTTTTTATGTTTTGTGATTGTGCAGTAAAAATTATCAACAAGAAAAGAAATATGTTTGCGTTTTTTATCATTTATTAATTTAGAATATGGGTATCAAAAATCAAACCATTCTAAGTAGATTTTAGCTACAAACGTACTAAATCTAAAATTAAATTAAAAAATTATTTATAACTAATATAAATAAGAAAGAAACAAGAAAGATTAAAGCTTTTTATTTAACTGTCATCTTCAAAATTTTTAAATTTGCATGTTATTTTACGACAATTAAAATTTATACATAAATATGTCAAAAGACATCCGTATTCAAAAAGGCTTAGATATTAAGCTAATTGGCGAAGCAACACAGTTAACTACGCAACTTCCTATAAGTAGTGTGTATGCAATTAATCCCAATGATTTTCATGGAATTATTCCAAAACTGATCGCAAAAGAAGGTACAGAGGTAAAAGCTGGTGAAGCACTTTTTTATTCAAAAAGTGATAAACGCATTTTATTTGCAAGCCCTGTGAGTGGTAAAGTTTCTGAAATTATTCGTGGGGAAAGAAGAAAAATAGTAGCATTTAAAATTCTTGCAGATGGAAAGCAAGAATATAAAGATTTTGGTAAAAATGATGCCTCAAAAATGAGCGCAGAAGAAGTAAAGAATTACTTGTTTGCATCAGGTTGTTGGCCATTTGTAAAACAGCGTCCCTATGATGTGATTGCAAATCCAAATCAAACACCAAAAGCTATTTATATCTCTGCGTATGATAGTGCGCCGCTTGCTACTGATTATGATTATACGTTAAAAGGAAAAGAAGCAGTACTACAAGCTGCGGTAACTGCGCTAAGTAAGTTGACCGATGGTAAAGTACACGTTTCTATTTCTAAAAACTCAAATTTATCACCTTTTGCAGACTTAAAAGATGTTGAAATTCATAAGTTATTTGGTACACATCCAATTGGGAATGTAAGTACTCAAATTGCACAAATAGATCCTATTAATAAAGGAGAAGTTGTATGGGTAGTTTCTCCAGCAGATGTAGCTATTATTGGTGAATTGTTTTTAACAGGAAAATTAAATTTACAAAGAACTATTGCCTTGGTAGGTGCTAAATTTAACAAACCAGGATATGTAACTGCATATCCAGGAGCAGCAATTACATCTATAGTAAAAGATAATTTAGACACAGAGAATACTAGAATTATCAATGGTAATGTGTTGTCTGGAAAGCAAGTGTCTTTAGAGGGTTATTTAGGATATTATAATAATGAAATCACAGCCATTGAAGAAGGAAACGATTATGAAATGTTTGGTTGGACAAAGCCAGTATTTAATAAAGTTTCTACTACAAGAGCATTGACTTTTTCTTGGTTAAACAAACGTAAGAAATACGATTTGAATACCAACACAAACGGAGAGCATAGAGCATTTGTAGTAACAGGTGCTTATGAAGAAGTTTTTCCGTTAGATATTTATCCGATGCAAATACTAAAATCTTGTAAATACAAAGATTTAGATGAAATGGAAGGATTAGGAATGTATGAAGTGGCACCAGAAGATTTTGCATTGACAGAGTTTGTTTGTCCATCTAAACAGCCTCATCAGCAAATTATTAGAGAAGGGTTAGATTTAATGAAAGAAGAAATAGGCTAGCATTATGGGATTAAAAGAAAAATTACATCAATTTAAAGAAGCAAATAAAGACAAAAAGTGGCTACCTGTTTTTAGTGCTTTTCATACTTTTTTGTACACACCAAATGAAACCACTCATAGCGGAACTCATATAAAAGGTGCTGACGATTTAAAAAGAACAATGAACACCGTAGTATTGGCATTAATACCAGTATTAATTTTCGGAATGTTCAATGCAGGTTTTCAACAAAATATCGCTATCAACGATAACTTTGTGTCTGGAATGTCTTTCTTTAGTGGAGAGTTTTGGAACTTAGATAATTTATTAGTTGGTGCTATTAAAATTCTACCATTAGTAATCGTCTCTTACGGAGTTGGTTTAGGGGTAGAATTTATTTTTGCTATTATTAAAGGTCACGAAGTAGAAGAAGGGTACTTAGTAACAGGTATGTTAGTACCATTAATTGTTCCTGTTGATATTCCGCTTTGGATGTTGACAATAGCCATAGTTTTTGGTGTTATTATTGGGAAAGAAGTATTTGGAGGTACAGGAATGAATATTATGAATCCTGCCTTAATTATTAGAGCCTTTTTATTCTTTGCCTATCCAACGTGGATGAGTGGAGATAAAGTGTGGGTTACAGGAGCTGTAGAAAGAGCAGGAACAGCAGATGCTATTTCGGGAGAAACAATTCTAGGAACACTAGCGCAAGGTAAAGAAATGATACACTCAGTTTCTGATATGTTCTTTGGTTTTATACCAGGTTCGGTAGGAGAAACATCAACCATACTTATTTTATTAGGTGGTTTGTTCTTAATTTTCAGTAAAATAGGAAGTTGGCGTATCATGCTAAGTGCAGCAATTGGAGCATTAGCAATGGGGCTTATTTTTAACGCCATTGCAGATGCAAACATCATTACAGAAAGCAGTAAATTTTACTCGTTGATGAGCACGCCTTATTGGCATCATTTATTAATTGGTGGTTTTGCTTTCGGAGTAGTATATATGGCAACAGACCCAGTAACGGCAAGTCAAACTCGAAAAGGAAAATGGTACTACGGGTTTTTAATTGGTTTTTTATCAATAGCCATTCGTGTATTTAATCCAGCCTATCCAGAAGGTGTAATGTTGGCAATTTTATTGATGAATGTATTTGCACCAACCATAGACCATTACGTTGTTCAAGGAAACATCAAAAAGAGATTGAAACGTTTAAAAGTTAAAAAAGCATAATTATGTCTAAAAAAACAGATTCAAATTCATATACATTACTATTTGCTTTTGCAATGGTAGTGATTGTAGGTGCTTTGTTGGCATTTGTGGCAGCTTCATTAAAACCAAATATTGAAGAAAATAAACGTATAGAAAAACAACAAAACATCTTATATGCAATGGGTGTAAATGATAATGAAGAAGGAAGCGTAACATTTGTTTCTACAGATGTTGTTGCAGACGAGTTTTCTAAATACATTAAAAAGCAAATCATTATTCAAGGAGATAAAGTTACAGAAGATGAAAATGCTTATTTAATTGATATCAAAAAACAACAAGCAATAGCTAAAGATGGTAAAGAAAGAAAATTACCCTTATTTATTGGAGAAAAAGACGGTAAAACATTTTATGTAGCACCGATTAGAGGAAAAGGGTTATGGGATGCTATTTGGGCATATGTAGCGATGGATAAAAATATGATAATTCAAGGAATTTATCTTGACCATAAAGGAGAAACACCAGGTTTAGGTGCAAATATTAAACAACGTTTTTTTATGGATGATTTTACAGGAGAACATTTATTTAAAGATGCTGTTTTTAAAGGAGTAAACGTTTCTAAAGGAAATAACGACCCGTTAAATAAAGACAAAACAGATAATGAGGTAGATGCAATTGCAGGAGCAACCATTACAGGTGATGGTGTAAGTGCAATGATTAAATCTGAACTAAAATTGTATGTACCTTACTTTAAAACATTAAACAAATAATTATGGGACTTTTAAATAAAAAAGACGCAAAATTAATTACAGATCCATTTTTAGACAATAATCCCGTTACAGTACAAGTATTGGGTATTTGTTCTGCATTGGCAATTACCGCAGAGTTAAAAGCATCTATTGTAATGGCAATTGCAGTATTATTTGTATTAGGAATTGGTAATGTTGTCATCTCATTGATGCGAAATATTATTCCGTCAAAAATTAGAATTATTGTACAATTAGTAGTCGTAGCTGCTTTGGTAATTATAGTTGATTTAGTACTAAAAGCATTTGCTTACGAATTAAGTAAAACGCTCTCTGTATTTGTAGGATTAATTATAACCAACTGTATTATTATGGGACGTTTTGAAGCCTTTGCTTTGGCAAACAGCCCTTACCAATCTTTCTTAGACGGTATTGGTAATGCTGCTGGTTATGGAGTTATTTTAATTATTGTAGGATTCTTTAGAGAGTTATTAGGCTCAGGTACTTTATTAGGATATAAAATATTAGGAGACCCAATAGAAAAAACAGGCGCATATGCGTTTGGTTATGAGAATAACGGATTTATGTTATTAGCACCAATGGCATTGATTGTTTTAGGAATTGTTATTTGGGTACAACGTAGTAGAAACGCAGATTTAATAGAAGATTAAAAAATGGAACATTTAGAATTATTATTCAAATCGATTTTTATAGATAACATGGTATTTGCTACATTCTTAGGGATGTGTTCTTACCTTGCTGTATCTAAAAAAGTAAGTACTGCAGTTGGTTTAGGAGCTGCTGTAATTTTTGTATTGGCAATTACAGTACCATTAAACTGGCTATTAGATCAATATATACTTAAAGACGGTGCATTGGCTTGGTTAGGACCAGAATATGCCCAATACGATTTAAGTTTCTTATCATTTATTATGTTTATTGCAACCATTGCAACCATGGTACAATTGGTAGAGATTATTGTAGAAAAATTTGCACCAGCCTTATACAATTCGTTAGGAATTTTCTTACCATTAATTGCTGTAAACTGTGCCATTTTAGGAGGATCATTATTTATGCAATCTCGTGAAATACAAACATTAGGATTGGCAGTAACCTACGGAATTGGTTCAGGAATCGGGTGGTTTTTAGCAATTCTTGCGATTGCAGCCATCAGAGAAAAAATTAGATATTCTAATGTGGCACCAGCCTTAAGAGGTTTAGGTATTACTTTTATTATTACAGGGTTAATGGCAATCGGTTTTATGAGTTTTGGAGGAATGTTAACAGGAGGAGATGAAGAAGCATCCGAAGAAAAACCAAAGGTTGTAATAGAAAAGAAAGAAGCAGTAAAGACTGAAAAAAAAGAATTGGCAACAAATACGAAAGAAATAAACAAGTAAGATGATAGTATTAGCGACAAGTACTTTAGGAACTATTTTGGCTACCGTTGCTGCTTTTATGGCAGTAACAATGGCGTTGGTTGGGTTATTACTCTTTGTAAAACAAAAACTAGCACCTTCTGGTCCAGTAAAAATTACTATTAATGGAGAAAGAACTGTAGAAGTAGCTTCAGGAGCCTCTTTATTAACAACGTTAGGAAACGAAAAAATATTTTTACCATCAGCTTGTGGTGGTGGTGGTACCTGTATTCAATGTGAATGTCATGTAAATGCTGGTGGAGGTGAAGCCTTACCAACAGAAACACCTCATTTTTCTCGTAAAGAGTTAAAAGAAGGAATCCGTTTAGCGTGTCAGGTAAAGGTAAAACAAGATATGGATATTTCTATTCCAGAAGAAATCTTCGGAATTAAGAAATTCGATGCTGTAGTGGTAAGAAATTACAATGTAGCTACGTTTATCAAAGAATTTGTTGTTGAAATCCCAGAGGATATGAACTACAAAGCGGGTGGATATATTCAAATTGAAATTCCTCAGACTACCGTAAAGTACGAAGATATGGATGTAACCGCACATCCGAAGGAACACCCAGGAGAACCTGATAAATTTAAAGGAGATTGGGACAAGTTTAAATTATGGCCGTTAGTAATGAAAAACGAGGAAATCGTTGAGCGTGCTTATTCAATGGCTTCTTATCCTGCCGAAGGAAGAGAAATTATGTTAAATGTGCGTATCGCAACACCTCCTTTTGATAGAGAAAAAGGTGGATGGATGGATGTAAATCCAGGAATTGCATCTTCTTATATTTTCAACTGTAAAGAAGGAGATAAAGTAGTTATTTCTGGTCCTTATGGTGAGTTTTTTATCAATGAAAGCGATGCCGAAATGTTGTATGTTGGTGGTGGTGCTGGTATGGCGCCAATGCGATCTCACTTATACCAATTATTTAGAACTTTAAAAACAGGTAGAACCGTTACATATTGGTACGGAGGTAGATCTAAAGCTGAATTGTTTTATGTAGATCATTTTAGAGCTTTAGAAAAAGATTTTCCAAACTTTAAATTCTTTATTGCTTTGTCTGACCCTGCGGAAGCAGATAATTGGAAAGTTAAAACTGATGTAAATGATGAAGCAGGTGATGGATTTACAGGCTTTATACATCAAGTAGTAATTAATGAGTATCTATCAAAACATGATGCTCCAGAAGATTTAGAATTGTATTTCTGTGGACCTCCATTGATGAATAATGCTGTTCAGAAAATGGGAGAAGATTTTGGTTTAGCTGATGAGAACATCCGTTTTGATGATTTCGGAGGATAGACTATATATTGTCATTGCGAGGAACGAAGCAATCTCAATAACATAGAGAGTATTATTTTGTGCCGTCCTAAAATAGCGTTACAGAATTAATCTTTGAAAGGTAGTGATTT
>CAZZNK010000048.1:0-17646 GCA_964655585.1 uncultured Flavobacteriaceae bacterium | reverse complement strand
CTAATAACGATAATACAAATGCTAATACAAATGATAATGAACTACCTAACCAATTGTTTGCAATAACCATCATTCCTAAAACACTCATTAATACAATATGACCCGCTGTAATGTTTGCATACAAACGTATCATTAATGCAAATGGTTTTATAATAGTTCCTAACAACTCAATAGGTGCTAATAATATTTTCATTGGTACAGGTACCCCTGGCATCCAAAATATATGTTTCCAGTAATTTTTATTGGCTGTAAATGTGGTAAATAAATAAGTCATAATTGCCAATACAAAAGTAATCGCGATGTTGTTTGTTACATTTACACCTAATGGTGTTAATCCTAATAAGTTGATAATCCAAATAAAGAAAAAGATGGTTAATAAGAAATTCATATATTTCTTATAGTGTTTTTTACCGATATTCGGAATGGCAATATCATCTCTAATAAATAAGATTAATGGCTCTAAAAAACGACCCAATCCTGTTGGAATTGGACTTTTCTTGTATGATTTAGCTATTTTACGAAACACAAAGAACATTAATAACCCAACTGTAAACACAAAAAAGATTGATTTTGTAATAGAAAAATCTAATGGCTTTACATTTGTTGGATGATGATGATCGTCTAAATTAATAGTTCCATGAGCATCCGTTTTATATATTTTTGCGTGGTATAACTTGTAATGATTTTCGCCAACTGTTGCTACAGTTTCTCCGTAATGAAATTTAGAAGAAGAAAATATTTTTAGACCGTTATCCCATAGAATTACTGGTAACGGAAACCCCCAATGAACTTTTTCTCCTTTATCATTTTTATAAGATAGCAAGTCAAAACTATAAGAGTCCTGTATATGATGTTCTTTAAATTTTTTAAATTCCTCTTTCAAACTCAAAGTAGCATTTTGTTCTTTGTGAGTGGTAGTATGAGAAGGTTTTTCTTCGTTATGCTGCCCAAAAGTTACAGCTGATATAAAGAATACTAAAAAAGCTAATTTTTTCATTGAAAATTTTCTTTGCATATGAGACCTATAAACGTGTCTTAAAAATCGGTGCAAAGGTAGGTTTTTATCCGAAAACGAAAAACTATTTTAAAACTTATTTTACAGCAAAAAAACATACTGTTTTCTACTGATTTAACTCGGGTGAGTTTAATACTTTAATTAGAAAATAGGTTTCAATAATTAAACAGACAACGTAAGGGGTAAAAAAAGTAAAAAATTCTGTTTTTGAAACAGTACCATCTTTATGATATGACGGATACAGTAAGAGTCCAAAAAATACTAATTTAAAAAAACTACCCGCCATGTATAAAAACCCCAGAGACTCTTTATGTTTTATTCTATTGTAAAATAAAAATAGATAGATACCAATTGCTAAAAGAGTGTTTATAATGTAAGAAAGTATAATTCTATTTTGAAAAAGAGGTGCGTTTTTAAAGTGTAAAAAAAGGATGTGTATAGAAAAAGTGAGTACAATGGCTACTATTAGCCATGTAAAAAATTGACGTACAATAGTGTTCATCTATTCTTCTTTGTTAATTCTTTTTAATTGTACCAATAAACTTATCATCGAAAAAACAAAGGCAAGTAATACTAACAAAATAGTAATGTATTTCTTTTCGTTTCCGTAATAAATATCGAGTTTTTTGCCAAAATAAGCCGCAAGATATATGGTGATACCTAATTGCAAACCAACACTTGACAACCGAACAAATTTATGATGCGGTTTTTTCTTTGGTTGCAGATTGCTCATTGGTTTTATTCAGTTCTTTTACAGTGCCTTTCATACTACAAGTGGCGTTAAATGTGGCTCCTGGTTCTATAGATAATTTACCGATAACAACATCGCCAGAAATATTTGCTGAAGATTTTATGGTTAAAACATCACTAACTTGTAACTCTCCCGAAAATTTACCTTCTATGTCTGCATTTGTTGCAATTACGTTTCCTTTAATAAACCCTTCTACACCTATAACAACTCTTCCGTTGGTTTTTAGAGTTCCTTCTAAAGTACCATCTATTCTAAAATCTCCATCAGAATTTATATCGCCAATAATTTTTGTGTTTTTGGCTAAAATATTTCTTTCCATCTTTTTAGGTTTTGTTTTCTCTTTGGTTTTGCTACTAAACATTATTAGGGTGTTTTAATTTAATTGTTTTACAATTGCTTTTGCTTTTTTTCCTTCCTTTGTATTTACATAGCTTTGTGCCACAAATTCCATGGCTTTTATATACTCTTTTTTCTCTTTATATTTTCCTATGGCGTAAGCCTTTAAGAGTTCAAATTTAGGTATTAATTTTGACTTCTGTATGTTGGGTAAAATTTTCTCTATTTTCTCTACCACTTCTTTAAACTTATTTTCTTTATAGAAATAATAAATCTCTTTATATTTTTTCTCTATTTCGGTAACCTTTTTTTCTTCTTTTATCTCTTTATTAGGAAACTGAATTACTTGTGCAAATTTTGTATCAGGATACTCGGTTAAAATGATGTTTTTATGTTGTTTTGCTTTTGATGTATTACCAAGCACTGTATAAATTTGATACAAATGATAATTGATTGGCAACACTACCTTTTTGTCGATATTTAGCAACAGCGCTCTTTCTAAACGTTTACTTGCCAAAGGTAAATTTTTAAATTGCTCTTTGTAAATAATTCCTAATTCGTACAAGGCATTATTCCTTTCTATTTTTAAACTATTTATTGCTTTTTTGGTTGATGGAATTGCCTCTAAATATGTAGAAAGTTCATATTTCTGCACTATTTTTTTAGATTGTACGGAATCTATTTCTATTGTTTTTATAGCCGATTTATCAGACCAACGCCAATTATCTTCTAATACCTTATCTCCCCAAACTTTTTGAAATTCTGAGGTTCCGAATCCAACAGATTGGGTGTTATAAAAATACCACTTTCCTTTATTAACAGACTGTAACGAGTTTCCTCCAAAAGAATTACCAAAAGCAATTTTATTTAATTGTTGTTGTGCACGTTCTTCATCTTCTTTTTTTAATTTCTTAATATAGACTTCAAAATACGTTTTTTGTGCATCTTTAGACATTGAAGCGATGCGAAGAACACTATCATTTATTGCAAGTATATTTTCAAACTTAATTAATGACGCTAAATGTTTATGCTTTCTTTTTACTCTTCTAATTCGTAATGATTTTTCTTTAGCAACCTTTAAAACACTGTCATAATAAGCACTTGCTACAATGTATTTCTCTTGTTTAAAATATAAATTCCCTAGTTTTTCGTAAGTAAACGTTTTTTGCTTATCGCTTCCTCCTTTTGCTCGCAACGATTTGTTGTAATTTATTATTGCTGTAGCAATACTATCGTTGTTTTCTTCTAAAACAGCAACCTGATAATACAATTCATCTACATATTTTCTATTATCGCGGTTTTTTATCAATTTATAAAAACGAGCTATTAATGCCGTAGTTGTAGCATCTTTTATATTGTTTTTTGCCAATTCAATTTCTGCGTGAATACGATATTTATAAGGTGCTTTTTTAAAATCTGCTAATCTTTTAAACACCATAACAGCCGAATCTTTTTGCTGCTGCTTTCCATAAATCTGACCTAAAATAAATAAGTTTCTTGCCGATTGTTCTCTGTTGTAAAATGTTTCTGTAGCGTAAGTTAGTTGTTTTTTAGCTTTTTCAATACTATCTGTTTGAATATATGCCATCGCTAAAGCAGTATGGGCTTCTTCTTTTACTTTTTCTGATAAAAAAGACTCCTGTCCTTTTCTAATTTCTAATAGTAATTTTAAAGATTCTATGGCTAACTTTTCATTGTCGATTCTAAGATTTGCTTTCGCTCTCCAAATTTTTGTTTCGCCTATTAAACTCGCATACGGGTAATTGGTAATTATATAATTAAATGCCTCTATTGCTGGTATAAATCGTTGAGAATAATATCTAGATTTTCCTAACAATAAATACGCATCATCAATTTGACGGTTTCTTTCAACTCCATTAATATTCATAGAGTGCATCTGAATTGCTTTTACTGCTTTTTCTTCTGCCTTATCAAACCTTGTAAGCTGTTTTTTATTTTCTTTTTCATCTCCAAAACCAAGTCCTGGAGCCCCAAATTTTACTTCAATTTTCACCTCTTCAAATTGTAAAGGTTCAACAGGTAATTGTTTCCAATAATTATCTTTAAACTTAGCGTTAAGATCTACAATTCCTTTATTAAAAGCTTCTTTTCCGTTAAAAAGCACGTTAAATTTTGTGGTCATTGCATGAAAATTTCTAGAAATAACGGTATCTTTTTTTGTACTACAAGAAGTTGTAATCACAAAAATAATGATAAAAAAGACTGCTTTAGAAATGTGTTTCATAAAAATAATTGCAACAAAAAACGCTGTACTTACAACAAAAGTAAAGCAAATTTATTGTAACTAAACATGTAAAAGTACGAATATTCTAAAAATGTATGTTTTTACTGTAATAAAAACTTAAAAAAATAGATTACTCCGTTCTCTATTTTCGTGATAATGTTTTATTTATCATTCTTACAAATCTTCCTGTCATTGCGAATGTAATGAAGCAATCTCCCCAAACAAATAAACAGATTACTTCGTCGTGAAAAAACTCCTCGTAATGACGTAACTTTTATCATTGTGAGGTACAAAGCAATCTCCCCATAAAAAAACAAATTACTTCATCATAAAAACTTACTCCGAAAAATAAAGCTCTAGTTCTTTTAATGTTTCCGTAGATGTTTTAATGTCTTTTACCACAGCTCCTTTTTCTAACACAACAATACGTTCACAAACCTCGGTAACATGGCTTAAATCATGACTAGAAACCAACACTGTAACTTCTTTATTTTCGGTGAGTTCTTTTAAGATTTTTTTTAGCCTAATTTGAGTAGTTGGGTCTAAATTTGCAAATGGCTCGTCTAAAATAATTACCTGTGGATTGCCCATTAATGCAGCTACAATTCCTGCTTTTTTCTGATTTCCTTTACTTAAATCTCGTAAATATTTTTTCTTTCCAAGGATTTCTCCATTAAAAATTTCTTTGAATTGCTCTAAAAAACTATCTACATCAGCTTTGTTCAATCCTCGCAAATCACCAATAAAATAAAAATATTCTTCGGGTGTTAAAAAATCGATTAAAAAGCTTTCGTCAATAAACGATCCTGTAAAAGTTTTCCAATCTTCACTTTTACTTACAGCAATATCGTTACTTATAACTTCACCAGTAGTAGGTCTAATTAAATCTAACAGAATGTTAAAAAACGTTGTTTTTCCTGCCCCATTATTACCAACCAAACCAAAACTTTGTCCTGTTTGAATTTCTAAATTATCGATGTTTAAAACCTCTGTTGCTCCGTATTTTTTTGAAATATTATTTGCGTGTATCATTTTTATCCTTTTTGATTGAATGCGTGTATGGTTGCGTATTTATCTTTAATGTATTTTTTCTCGATGATGTTCATAAAATAGTTTTTTAACAAGAACCCTAAAACTCCAACAGCAGCTATTGCAATAACACCTGCGTTAAAGTTGATAAGCGTTTTAAATACCCAGAAAAGCAACATAGGTAATCCCATTACAGGAATCATAATTAAAAATTGTGTAGCACCTGTTCCTTGTGTATTTCCAAAACCACTTTTGTTTAAATCGATGCGTTTTCTATTAAACGATCCTGCATATAATAAAAAAAGTGAGGTAAAGCCGATATTAAAAATAGCACCCGCACTTATCATTAAAAAAATATCGATTCCGAAATATAAATACGGAATGCTTAGCAAATATAAAACTGAAGTAATTACCACCATTAAATACCATTTACTTTCTAAAAATAGGCGATATTTTAGGTTCTGAGTCATCAACATTCGGTAAAAAGAGCTTTCCCATGCTGGTATAAATTGTCCGTAATTAATTGCAAATCCTCCAGTTACAAAGATAGAGGCAAAGATTAAAAATGCAGGCATTTTTTCTTTGTACATCGGGTTTGTGAAAAATATCAATCCGTAGAGAACAAAGGCAAACGACATTAAAAAGACCGTTTTTGTACGCTTGTTTCTCCAAATTAATCTGATATCGTTTTTTAAAAACGGAGCGACATCGCCAAATCTATCTGCCCAAGATAAATCGGCAGTTTTTGCTTCTGTTACTTTTTTAGAAATAGCATCGTCTAAATATACTTGATTTCTTAATTGTGTAAAATTTAATCGATATAAACCGATTAGAATCACTAAAGGAATCAGTGCGAAAACAGGATTTTCAAAAATGCTATTAAAAATAAATTGACTTACTGCATTGATATCAAAAAAACCAAAGTATTTTAATCCGAAACCTGCTAATAAAACGGTAACTAAACTCCAAAATACTGTGTTATTTTTGTTGATTAAAAAATTTAAGAAATTAACAATTTGTACAAACATCATCATCGCAAATAACCAGCTTAAAACACTTGTGGTATTGTAACCTTCTTTGATTAAAACAATGGCAAACGGAAGGTAAAAAAACAAACTCATGATGTTAAAAAACGATACTACAGATTTTCCTAAAACGTAATGTACCAAGGTGTTCTTTTTTATCGGTAAAGTTAACATTGGTTTGATATTCATTACGGGTAATTTCTGCATCATATAGCGAAAAAATAAATCAGCCAAAATAGCAAAAAGTAAGTAAGAATTTACAACTTGTAACGGGTCTGCATCTGGCATTGTTTTTTTTATCAAATAAAAAGCGCCGATACCTACTGCTAAAAAAGAAACCAACATATACAGTGCAAAAAAGCCCATAATTATTTTAATGGCAATTCCTTTTTGCCAAAACATAGAACGGAAATATTGTTTCCATTCAAAACTTAGAAAGTGTTTTATCATTTGGTTGGTTTTATTTGTCATTGCGAGGCGCAAAAGCAATCTTTTATCTAATTCTTAAGATTGCTTCGTACCTCGCAATGACATTGATTATACTATTAGTGTAGAATTCTTTATTTTGTTACACAATTTAAGATAATTTATATTCAGGATATGTTTCTTCTAATAATTCTTCTCCTTTTTCTGGGATAACTGTTAGGGTAATATACGAAACCAAAAAAGCAATTACAAAAAGCATCGAAAAAAGAATAGCACCCCAAAAAGACACAATATATTCGTCATATAAATGAATATTCAATATTTGTGGTAAAATAATAGGAATATTTGCTCCTGTAGTTGTAAAAATCATTTCCTCTAACAACCATTTTTTATCAGGATGTTTTTTTCTTTGTTTTGATGCCTTTTTTAATTTGTAAAACTGAACAGATATAAATATAAAAAACGGGATTAAAACCGCATACACAATATATTCACCAAACTGAGAGGAAAAAAGAGTGTATAAAATAAAAACACTCCCAAATGTGATGATAATTTTAGGCAAACGAAACCACTCTTTTACAAAACCCAACAAAATTTTTGTGTACTTTTTACTCATTGCTTTTTGCTTTTGCTCTATCACATCCATAAAACCAAAAACGCCAAACTTTTTAAAAGAAATATCTCTAGCTTCTTCAAAAGTGAGGTTTGGTTTTTCTACCCAAACTTGCTCAATATCATTGGCTAAATGATCTACTAACTCAGTTTGTACATCATAATATTCTACATAATGTTGGCGTGTAAATTTGTATAAATCTTGTATGTGTTGGTTTGTTAGTTTCATTTTCTTTAAATAATTACACCTGGATATTGCTTTTTAATTTCTTTTTTATTTTGATAGTATACATATTCTCCTGACCAATAAATCAAAAGAAAAAAGATAAAAAACCCTAATTCTAGCACATTATATGTTGAATTTGAAAAAGATTCTGTAGAGCGAATGTTGTTTGTTTGAATAATACCTATATAAAATAATAAAAAGGTAAGTCCTAAAAAGTTTTCTGTTCTATCTATTAGCAAAAATTTATTTTCGGTATAATTACCTTTAACTCTAAGTAATAGTTGTAATAAAATAAGTGTACATACACCTGAAATATAAGTGAAAAAACTTTCCTTATCTTTAAATTGATTCATTATTAAGAACAACGCATAAAAAACACTTATAGAAAAAATAATTTTTGGAAGTTTAAAAAAAGTTTTTAAGTACTTATATGTTGACTTTAAAAACCGTTTGTTTATGCTTTTTCTTTTTGAATCTAAAAAACCATTTAAGCCCTCTTCTCCAAAATTTTTATGAACTTCAACTATTTTCTCTTTAAAATTTAAGTTTGGTTTTTCTTCCAACTCTTCCTCTAAAATAGAAGCAAAATGATCTATAACTTCCATTTTTACATCGTAATATTTTATGCCACATGAATTGATGTAGTGATATAATTTTCTTAATTGTTCTTTCGTTAACTCCATCTTACTCCAAGCTAAATTTAGGATTCACCAAATGCTGCATTGTTTTTAAAAACTCTTGCATTTCTGCTAATTTATTTACGGTTTCTTTCGTTCCTTGTTCAGTAAGTTTGTAGTATTTACGGAGACGATTGCCTACTTTAGCAACTTCTACATCTAATAAACCATCCGCTTCTAATTTATGGAGCGCAGGGTACAATGCACCTTCGGTAATTTTTAATTCGCCCTTGGTGAGTTCTTTTACACGTTGTGTAATTTCATATCCATACATTTTATCATTCTCTCCTAATAATTTTAAGATGATAGTCTGCAAAGAGCCTTTGTATAATTTTTGATTTCCCATTTTATAGAAGCTTAATCGTTGAATTGTTAAACCGTCATTGCGAGGAACGAAGCAATTTTTTCTTTTAAGAAAGAGGTTGCTTCGTTCCTCGCAATGACATTGGTACAAATATATGCATAATTTTCTTATGTATAAAACACTTAGGTATATTTTATATGATGATTTCTCTCGTTTTGTACGAACTACAGTTAAAAAAAAATTAGAGCATAAAAAAATCCTGAGTTTTACTCAGGATTTTATCTAAATATCTACACTTCGATTCCACTCAGTGTTTAAAAATGTAGCATGCTATTTTTCTACCTTCAGTACATCTTTAATAATAGTTTCTAATTGTGCTTTTGGTAAAGCCCCATTTGCCATTTGAGGATCAACATCCATAGGACAAAACAACATAGAAGGAATGCTTCTAATACCAAAAGCGGCAGCTAATTCTTGCTCAGCTTCTGTATCTACTTTGTAAATGTTAATTTTATCACCATACTCTTCACTTAATTGCTCTAAAATTGGCGCAATCATTTTACAAGGTCCACACCAATCTGCATAAAAATCTATAATACAAGGAACATTTCCTTCAAATTTCCACTCTTTATTTTTTTCGAAATTAAAGACCTTTTCTAAAAAGGTTTCTTTCGTTAATAATTCTGTCATTTTCTTATTTTTTATTGATAAAAAGCAATAACTGTTCCGCTATTGTTTGTACGACAAAATGACAATTTTTTAAACTATTTGTCGGTTACAAAAGTTACACTTGTTAAGTTTTTGTAACTTCGACGACTAATGAAGCAATTATAAACTAAACTCAAAATATTATGAACTCAAAAGTATCTATGATTTTAAGAATTATTCTAGCCATTATTTTAATTGTTTTCGGAGCAAATAAATTCGGTCACTTTTTACCAATGCCTCCTATGGAAGGTGATGCCGCTACTTTTATGGGCGGACTCGGAGCTTCTGGTTATATGTTTCCTCTTTTAGGGATTCTAGAAATCGGAATCGGAATTTTACTAATTCTAAAAAAAGCAGTACCATTTGCTTTGGTTTTATTAGCCCCTTTAGCAGTAAACATGGTCTTATTTCATGCTTTTATGGCGCCCGAAGGAATTGCCCCAGCAGCACTTGTTTTTGTTTTTAATGCTGTTTTAATGTATGCAAATTGGGATAAATACAAGTCACTTTTCGACTAAAAAACTATAAAAATTGTTAAAAACTCTTGTAAAATATTTACAAGAGTTTTTTTTGTTCTAAATTTGAATGAATTATTAAATCATTTACTAATGAAAAAAATCATTGTACCAATTCTTTTTGCAAGTATTGTTCTTACTTCTTGCACTAAAGAAATAAAACACAAAAATATTGAAGTGAATTATCCTGAAACTACTAAAAAACCAATTGTAGACACTTATTTCGGAACAAAGGTTACCGATAATTACCGCTGGTTAGAAGACGATAGAAGTACTGAAACAGAAGCCTGGGTAAAAGCAGAAAATGCTGTTACTTTTAATTATTTAAGCAAAATTCCTTACAGAAAACAATTAAAAGAACGTTTGTCTGAATTATGGAATTACGAAAAAGTAGGTACTCCTTTTGTAAAAGGAGATTATACTTATTTTTATAAAAATGATGGACTGCAAAACCATTATGTTGTCTATAGAAAAAAAGGAGATGGAAAAGAAGAGGTCTTTTTAGACCCAAATACTTTTGCCGAAGACGGAACAACCTCTTTAGGTTCAATGAGTTTTACCAAAGATGGTAAAACCGTTGCATACGCCATTTCTGAAGGAGGAAGCGATTGGAGAAAAATTATTATAATGGATACTGAGTCTAAAAAAATTAAAGAAGATACTTTAATTGATGTAAAATTCTCAGGAATTTCTTGGAAAGGAAACGATGGTTTTTATTACTCTAGTTACGACAAGCCTAAAGGAAGTGAATTATCAGCAAAAACAGATCAACATAAATTGTATTATCATAAATTAGGAACAGCGCAAAAAACAGATCCTGTTATTTTTGGAGCAACTCCTGCTGAAAAACATCGATATGTGGGTGGTTCTGTAACAGAAGACAATGCTTATTTGTTAGTTTCTGCGGCTACCTCAACCTCGGGTAATAAACTTTTTATCAAAGATTTATCAAACAAAAAGAGCAAACTTATTCCACTTACTGATAATTTTGATAGCGATTCTTATGTAATTGATAGTAGAGGAAGTAAACTTTTTATTGTTACCAACCTAAACGCTCCGAATAAAAAAATTGTAACGGTTGATGCTAAAAATCCGCAGTCAAAAAACTGGAAAGATTTTATCCCCGAAACAAAAAATGTTTTGAGCCCATCAACAGGGGCAGGGTATTTCTTTGCAGAGTATATGGTAGATGCCGTTTCTAAAGTATTACAATACGATTTTGAAGGGAAATTTATTAGAGAAGTAAAATTACCCGGAGTAGGTTCTTCAGGTGGTTTTAACGGAAAAAAAGATGCAAAAGAATTATACTTTTCATTTACCAATTACAACACACCTAATTCATCTTATAAATTCAACCCAAAAGATGGAACATACACTTTGTACTGGAAACCTGCAATTGCTTTTAATACTGATGATTATGAAAGTAAACAAGTATTTTATACCTCAAAAGATGGAACAAAAATTCCGATGATTATCACCTATAAAAAAGGGTTGGAATTGAATGGGAAAAATCCAACGATTTTATATGGTTACGGTGGATTTAATATCAGTTTAACACCAAGCTTTAGTATTACCAACGCTGTTTGGATGGAACAAGGTGGTGTATATGCAGTACCTAATTTGCGTGGTGGTGGAGAATATGGTAAAAAATGGCACGATGCAGGTACGCAATTAAAAAAGCAAAATGTATTTGACGATTTTATTGCTGCCGCAGAATATTTAATCAATCAAAAATACACATCTTCTAAGTTTTTAGCCATTCGAGGAGGTTCTAACGGCGGTTTATTAGTGGGTGCTGTAATGACACAAAAACCTGATTTAATGGCGGTTGCCTTACCAGCAGTTGGAGTTTTAGATATGTTGCGCTACCATACATTTACTGCAGGAGCAGGTTGGTCTTATGACTACGGAACCTCTGAGCAAAGCAAAGAAATGTTTGATTATTTATACGGATATTCACCCGTTCAAAATGTAAAAAAAGGAACAAAATATCCTGCAACTTTAATAACCACTGGGGATCATGACGATAGAGTTGTGCCAGCACACAGTTTTAAATTTGCAGCAGAATTGCAAGAAAAACATGTGGGAGATACGCCTGTTTTAATTAGAATTGAAACCAATGCGGGTCATGGAGCAGGAACACCAGTTGCTAAAACCATTGAGCAATACGCAGATATTTTTGGATTTACGCTCTTTAATATGGGGTTTGATACGTTACCAAATCCTCCGAAAAAGGAACTGAAAAATTAGATTAAGTCTATTATTTTTTAAGAAAAAAGAGTAGCGGTGTAACTTTAAGTTATACCGTTACTCTTTTTTGTATACCTTGTCATTGCGAGGACGTAGGACGTGCAATTTCTTTTTAACAGGTAAGATAACTTTGAGTACATCCGTCATTGCGAGGATGTAAGACGAAGCAATCTGTTGAAATTATACCTCTAATTATGAGATTTCTTCAATAATCATTTCATTGCCATTCCAAATAATAGACTCATTTTCTTTCTTTCCTAACAACAGTTTACCAATAGGAGAATTGGTAGAAATTGCAAAATAATCGATCTTAGAAACCGTTAACTTTCCTGCACTAACACTTAGAAAATAATTATTTTTATTGGTGATAATTACACTTCCTAAGTGTGCAATTTTAGATGGTTTTGAAGCTATCATTTTAGCCAAAACATCTTTCATTTGATTGATATTCGCTAATTGTTGTCCTGCTTTTTCCATTTCTAATTGCAACATTGCTCTACCAGTTTCGTGCTTATCACCAGCAGAACTTTTAGTTTCTGATTGCAATGCTTTTTGATTGGAGAGAATAATGTTTTCAACTGTTTGCTGCCGCTTATTTACAAACGCTTCGCATAGTTTATATAGTTGTTTTTTTATATTCATTTTTTTGTTTTTTGAATTGTTATTACAAACAAAATGAAGCAACCTGCTTCTAATAATGAGATTACTTTGTTATTTTTCCTCGTAATGACGCTAAATTAAATCTGCCAGTTCTTTGCCTACCAAACTTCCTATGGCAATTCCCATTCCACCAAGCCTTACTCCGCAAAAAACATTGTTTGAAATTGGTTTTACAATTGTTTTTTTCTGATTTCCAACACCCATAATTCCGCTCCAACGATGTTCAATTTCTATTTGTTTATTTGGTAGAATTATGGTTTTTAAGATTTCTTCTAATTTCTGTTGGATAATTTTTGTTTGTCCGAATTCTGTTGTTTCTTCTGTTTTAAAATCGAGGTTTCTTCCACCTCCAAGTAAAATTCGATTGTCTATATTTCTAAAATAATAATACCCTTTCTCTAAATGAAACGTTCCTTTAATTTGTAGATTTTTTATCGGTTTCGTAATCAAAATTTGCGCTCTTGCAGGTTGCACATTTTCATTGAGCAACTCTTTTGCAAAACCATTGGTAGCGATTAGTAATTTGTGTGTATTAAACTCCATTTTATTAGTTTTCACACTCACTTTCTCTCCGATATCTGTAAAATTTTCAACAAAAACAGTATTAAGAATTTTAATTCCTTTTTTTTGGGCTTCTAAGAGTAACTGCGTTATCATTTTACCAGTATCTAATTGCCCTTCAAATTGATTGACACTATATTTTTGATGAACTTTTTTAAATTCAAATAGGTTTTCTGATACCGAAAATACATCCGTTTTAAAAATAGGTTCTAATAATTGGTTGATTGCTGTTTTTTTTTGATAACAAGTTTCAAACAAATCATTGTTTAAAGAAAACAATTCATACCCTCCGTTTTGCTGAAAATCAATTTGCTTATCGCCTAAATTTTTACGCAATAATTGTAATCCTTCCCAACGTTTTTGAACCAAATTAAAAACTTCTTGTTCTGTGTGAGTGTTTAAATCATCTACTATTTCTGACAAACTTCCGAAGCAAGCAAAACCAGCATTTTTAGTACTTGCTCCTTGAGGTAACAATCCTTTTTCAAGAATTATAACTTTTGCTTTCGGATGTTTTTTTTTAAGTTCAATTGCGCAACTTAAACCTACAATTCCACTACCAACAATTGTAAAATCAATATTGGTAAACCATTCTTTCAATTCCCAATAACTGTAATTCATTTTATTTATTTATATTTACAATGTATAAAAAAAATCTATGAAATACTTATTGAAATCATTAATAATTATATCTCTATTTTCTGTTTCACCTCTCTCTATTGCGCAAACATTCCCTAAAAACCCACAAGCTGGAAAATGCTATCAAAGATGTTTAGAATTAGATAAAAAAATAGAATGGAAAGAAGTTGATTGTAAAAAAACGTCAAAAGAAAAAAATAATACCAAAGCTTCTATCGAAAAATCTGTTTCTTTTGAAAAACACAAGAAAAAGTTAATTGCATTAGGTTATAATATTTCTATGAACTCTAAACTTTTGGATAAAAATTTTATTAATGCTCATAATAAATATATCTCCGATCAAAATAGAAAAAACAAAAAAAAGAAACGATTAGAAAGAAGAAAAAAGAGAAGAAAAAAAGAAATTTCAAAAATCTAACTTTAATTGTACATCAATCACTTTTTCTTTTTTCTTTGTGTTGATGTTTAAATTTGTCACCGAAATACCTAATAAACGTACGGAATTTTTTATTGTAGATTGATATAGCAACTCTTTTACTGTATTTAATAATAATGCCTTTTCTTTGATAAAAAACGGCAAGGTTTTACTTCTAGTTTGCTGTGTGAAATCGCTATATTTAATTTTTAAAGTTACTGTTTTCCCTGCTAGTTTAGATTTTATTAATCGGTTTTCTAATTCGTTCGCTATTTTTTCTAATTGCTCTAACATAAAAACTTCCGAAGTTAAATTTGTACGAAAAGTGTGTTCTGCCGCTACCGATTTTGGCGTGTGATTGGGATTTACTTTTCCGTTATGAATTCCTCTTACAACATGATAATAATGTCCTCCTGATTTACCAAAATGTTGGGTTAAAAATAGGGCTGATTTTTCTTTTAAATTTTTTCCTGTAAAAATACCTAGATTATACATTTTTGCAGCAGTTACTTTCCCAACACCATAAAATTTAGAAACATCTAACGTCTCTAAAAAAGCAATCGCTTCTTCTGGCGGAATCGTTTTTTGCCCGTTTGGTTTGTTAATATCCGAAGCAATTTTAGCTAAAAATTTATTGTAAGATATTCCTGCAGATGCATTTAATCCTGTTTTTTCAGCAATTTTCTGACGAATTTCTTGTGCAATTAATGTGGCTGAAGGGTTTCCTTTTTTGTTTACCGTAACATCTAAATACGCTTCATCTAAAGAAAGCGGTTCTACCAAATGAGTGTATTCTAAAAAGATGGCTCTAATCTGTTTAGAGATTTCTTTATACCGCTTAAATCTTGGATAGACAAATAGTAAATGCGGACATTTTTTTCTTGCCAACACACCACTCATTGCAGACCGAACACCAAATTTACGCGCCTCATAACTTGCAGCAGAAACCACACCTCGTTCTCCTTCTCCACCAACCGCCAGAGGCTTTCCTCTTAATTCTGAATTATCTAATTGTTCTACAGATGCATAAAATGCATCCATATCTACATGGATAATCTTTCGAAAAGGAGGGTGTAATTCCATCATTCGAAAATACAAAAAAGTTGGTATTCTTTAGTTCTAGAAAAGAGAAATCAATTTAAAAAATCAATACAAAGTTGTGTTACTTCTTTTAGTTCTTCGGATAAAACTTCTTTTCCCCACGGATGTGAGGTATTAAAAACATGATCTGCTCCTTTAATAATACTTAGTTTATTGTTTTTATTCCACTGGTGTATTTGTTTCGCTTCGTTCAAAGAAACTGTTGGATCTTCTGTTCCGTGAAGAATTAAATGCGGTATTTTTAAATTCGAAACAGCTCTTTTTATAGTTAATCTTTCTTCGTTTTCTATAAAATTGATGTAAAACTGAAAATAGTGTGGCATTTGCTGTTTTGTACGTCCGTTTACAATATATGTAACACCGCTTTTTTTCCATTTTTCAAGTAACTCTCCTATTGGAAAACGACATTTATAATCAGAAACTCCTGCCAAGGTTATTACATTTTTTATCCGAGAATCTTCTTCAGATTTGATAGTTACAATTCCGCCACCTCTACTATGTCCTGTCAAAGAAATATCATTTTTATCAACTTCTTTTTCTATTGATTTTTCTTTAGAAACCCAATCGATAACAGTTTCTAAATCGTCTAATTCTATGATGAAATTATTGTTTCCAAAAGCTTCTAAATCAGGGAAATCTATCGGATTTTCAACAGTGCCTCCATTATGAGAAAAATTGAATTTTACAAAGAAAAAACCAGCTTCTGCAAATACTCTTGCCATTACATTCCATGCACCCCAATCTTTATACCCTTTATATCCGTGACAAAAAATAATGATTGGTTTGGGCTTGTTGTTTTCTTTATAAAAAACATCAGTTAATATTGGTTTTTGATGTTTTCCTTTTAAAATAATGTTTTTTAAAATCTTCATTTTATAAAATTACAACAAAATTTATACAAACAAGTTTACAATTGTAAAAACACCCAAAACTCCTGTTAAAATACTCAATACCAAATTCAAGTTCTTTGTTAATCCTTTTGATTTTGATTGAATTTTATCAGCAAATTTTGTATATATCAGTAATAAAGAGAAAGTTCCTAAGGCCGAACCAATAACAAAAAAAATGATATTACTTTGACTAAATTGTAACCAACCAGCAACATCAAAAGCCGTGGTAACACCACAATAAAAAGGAATAGAAAACATATTTAAGGCAGATAATAATAAGCCGATAGCAAAACTATTTTTAGTTGTCTCTTTAGTTCTTTTTTTTGCTGATTTTTCTTTTTTTGTTTGATTGTAAAAATAAAAAGAAAGTACTATAAAAATAACTGCTGCCATTTTTTGTAACGATGCTACAAATGTTGGGTTTTCTCTTAAATACTTGGTAAATAAAATAGCAATATAAGCCTGTACTAAAACAATTAACGAAACCCCTATTGCGTATTTTATAGCTTCTGTTTTATTTTTATTTAAGCTTATTTTTACTGCGGTCATATTTAGCATACTTGGTGTTAAAGTACCTAAAAAAGAAGTGAAAAATCCAAGAAAAAAATGTATTGCTAAAGTCATGTTTTTTGTATTTCAAATTTCATTTGTCGAACGCTAAATAGAATCATTACAGGCTACAAAAAAGACCTTGTAAGTTATAATAACTTACAAGGTCAATAATATTTCTAATAATTACACTTCGACTTAGCTCAGTGTCTACTAATTTAGTAATCTACTTATACAACTCCTTGAGCTAACATTGCATCAGCAACTTTTACAAAACCTGCAATATTTGCTCCTGTTACATAATCAATATAACCGTTGTCTTGCGTTCCATATGCAACACATGAAGCATGAATATCACTCATAATTTGCTTTAATTTTGCATCAACCTCTTCTCTTGTCCAATTAAAACGTAAAGAGTTTTGACTCATTTCTAAACCTGAAGTTGCAACTCCTCCTGCATTTGATGCTTTTCCTGGAGCAAATAAGATATTTGCATTTTGAAAAGCTGTAATAGCTTCTGGAGTACAAGGCATATTTGCGCCTTCTGCAACACACATTGTTCCGTTTGCAATTAATGTTTTAGCTTCATCTTCATTCAACTCATTTTGAGTAGCACAAGGATAAGCAACATCACATTTAATGCCCCAAGGTCTTTCGCCTTTAAAGAATTTTGCTGAAGGATATGTTTCAATATATTCGCTAATTCTTCCTC
>CAZZNK010000047.1:0-18495 GCA_964655585.1 uncultured Flavobacteriaceae bacterium | reverse complement strand
TCAGGATTCGATTTTTCTACAATTTCAACCGTTTTTAACATCGATTCTAAATTGGCTCCAAAAATCTGAATACCCACAGGACGTTCTTTCTCGTAAATATCTAATTTTATGACACTTTTTGCAGCATCTCGTATCAATCCTTCTGAAGAAATGAACTCTGTATATACCACATCAGCACCTTGCTCTTTACATAAAGCTCTAAACGGAGGGTCAGAAACATCTTCCATGGGTGCCAATAATAGTGGGAAATCGGGTAATTCTATATTGCCTATTTTTATCACTAAAAATATTTTTTAATTAAAATTGAATATTATCTTTTAGATTACTTACTATTTTTACTTATAAGAAACGGTAAGCGATAAAAAGGTAATAAATAGTAAGTTTTCAAGGTTTTAAATATTATTTTTGTCAAAATTACAAAATAATTACACCAATGAGATTTATATATGTATTAATCGTTTCTTTATTGATTTTTTCTTGTAAAAAAGAAAAATCATCTAAAAAAGATGCTGTTTCTGGCGCTACTAAAATTGTAAACAAAATTCATTACGAAAAAGAAAAACACCTAAAAAACATAGAACAACTCACTTTTGGTGGTGATAATGCTGAAGCGTATTGGAGTTTTGACGGAAAATCTATCGTTTTTCAGGTCTCAAATCATTGGAATTTAGAGTGTGATCAAATTTTTACTATGCCAGTTAAAAGTTTAGAACATAATCATAATATTCCACAAATGGTAAGTACAGGTAAAGGGCGTACAACATGTAGCTATTTTTTACCAGGAGATTCTACCATTGTATATTCTTCTACTCATTTAGGTGATAAAAATTGTCCGATTGTTCCAAAAAAAGAAGACCATGGCGGTAAATATATTTGGCCGGTATATAATACGTTTGATATTTTTGTAGCAGATACTAAAGGAAATCAACTAAAACAATTAACCAACACACCAGGTTATGATGCAGAACCAACAGTTTCTCCTAAAGGAGATTTAATTGTATTTACTTCAATGCGTACAGGCGATTTAGAGTTGTTTACAATGAATATTGATGGGTCTGATGTGAAACAGGTAACACATGAATTAGGGTATGATGGAGGTGCATTTTTCTCTCCTGATGGCACAAAGTTAATTTTTCGTTCATCAAGACCAAAGACTCCTAAGGCAATAAAAGAATATAAAGATTTATTAAAACAAGGTTTGGTAATGCCTACGCATATGGAGCTGTATGTATGTAATATTGATGGTAGTGATCTAACAAAAATTACCAATTTAGGAAGTGCTAATTGGGCACCGTTTTTTCACCCAGATGGAAAAAAAGTTATCTTTTCATCAAACCATCATAAAGAAAAACACGACGGTTTTAACCTTTTTATGATTGATTTAGATGGTAAAAACTTAGAGCAAATTACATTTGATGGCGTATTTGATGCCTTTCCTATGTTTTCGCCAGATGGTAAAAGAATCATATTTTCATCAAACAGAAACAATAAGGGCGGTCATGATACCAACTTATTTGTGGCAGATTGGGTAGAGTAGAGATAAATACTTTTAAATATTTGTTAGTCAGGGTTTCACTCAAAGTAAAACCCTGACTTTTTTGGTTATTGTAGAAAGTTATAATTTCTATCTTTTTCACTCAATTGCGTGCCTTTGTGCCTTTGCGAGAGGTTTATAACAGTAAGTTTAAGTGTATTTTACAAGTCATAATATCATTTTTAAATCAAATGATATATCAACAAGTAGTAATCAAATCCTTTTTCCTTTACTCAAAAGCATAGCACCTTTTCATCTACTTTATACTACAGAAAAAATAAGTAATCCGTAAATTAAAAATCGGATAAATCGTAAAGAACCATAAAGCACAACACCTTTAAAAGGAAAGTTGATAATGCCAGCCGCCATACAAGAAATAGAAAATGGTAAAGGAAGTAATGCGCCTACCAAAATTAAAAAACCTCCCCATTTCTTAGAGTTTTTTAGTTGTTTTTCCATTTTTGTTTCTAAATATTTATGAATTCGTGGTATTTTAGTAATAGCAACACCAATCCAGTAAGAAATCAATCCTCCAAAATAAGATAATACCGCTAAAATAGCTAAGTATAACCAAGGGTTTTCTGTTTTTCCAGACCAAGCAATAAAAATTTCGGGAGGAATCAGTCCCAATATCATTTCCGAAATAAAAAAGAAAATTAATACACCGTATATCGGTAGTATTTCGGTTAAGTGCGTTAGTTTTTCGTTAAGATCAAAATATTTATTGATAACAAACAGCGCAATTACAAGAATAATAATATAAGGCAATGCTTTTTTTACAGATTCCCATACAAACTTATAAAACCCTGTATAGCTATAATACTGGTGCAATAGCTTAAGACGTGTTTTTTTTGGTTTCATTTATAAGGAATAATTAAGCGCTCTTTTTTGAAATTTATTTTAAGAACACAAATATATTTATTTTTTAGGTTACAGCTATTAAATTAATGATAATATCCGTGAGGGTATTATTAGAGATGTATTTATAAGAAGCACTCCTTTTTTTATTTGTACAGCCTTGTAAATAAGCTATCTTTGCGGATCAAAAGAAGATAGAAAACGACGCATGAAGAACATCAGAAATTTTTGTATTATTGCACATATTGATCACGGTAAAAGCACGCTAGCAGACAGGTTGTTAGAGTTTACAGGTGCGGTTACAGATAGAGAAAAGAAAGATCAGTTATTAGATAATATGGATCTGGAGCGTGAGCGTGGAATTACCATAAAATCGCACGCAATTCAAATGGATTATACCTTTGAAGGCGAAGATTATATTTTAAATTTAATTGATACACCAGGTCATGTAGACTTTTCGTACGAAGTTTCTCGTTCTATTGCAGCTTGCGAAGGAGCTCTTTTAATTGTTGATGCCGCTCAAAGCATACAAGCTCAAACTATTTCTAATTTATATTTGGCTTTAGAGAACGATTTAGAGATTATTCCAGTTTTAAATAAAGTAGATTTACCTTCTGCAAATCCAGAAGAAGTTACCGATGATATTGTAGATTTATTAGGATGTGATGCCGAAGAAGTGATCCACGCAAGTGGTAAAACAGGTTTTGGAGTTGATACTATTCTTGAAGCAATTATTCATAGAGTTCCTGCACCAAAAGGAGATCCTAACGCACCATTACAAGCTTTAATTTTTGATTCTGTGTACAATTCTTATAGAGGAATTGAAACGTACTTTAGAGTAATGAATGGAGAAATAAAAAAAGGGCAACGTATTAAGTTTATGGCGACTGATAATGAGTATTTTGCCGATGAAGTGGGTACTTTAAAATTAGAACAAGTTGTGAAAAAATCAGTAAAAACAGGCGATGTAGGATATTTAATTACAGGAATTAAAGTAGCAAAAGAAGTAAAAGTTGGTGATACAATTACCGATGCTGCAAACCCAACTACAGAATATATTGATGGTTTTGAAGATGTAAAACCAATGGTTTTTGCGGGGATTTACCCTGTAGATACTGAAGATTACGAAGAGTTGCGGTACTCTATGGAAAAACTGCAATTAAACGATGCTTCTCTGGTATTTCAACCAGAAAGTTCTGCAGCTTTAGGCTTCGGATTTCGATGTGGATTTTTAGGAATGTTACACATGGAAATTATTCAAGAACGTTTAGAGCGTGAGTTTAATATGACGGTAATTACCACTGTTCCCAACGTATCGTATCACGCATATACAAGAAAAAATCCGAAGGAAATCATCTTGTTAAATAATCCAACAGATTTACCAGATCCATCGAGTTTAGATAAGGTTGAAGAGCCGTTTATCAAGGCATCTATCATTACAAAATCAGACTTTGTAGGGCAAGTAATGTCACTTTGTATTGAAAAAAGAGGCGTTATTGTCAATCAGACGTATTTAACCACACAGCGAGTAGAGCTTATTTTCGATATGCCTTTGGCAGAAATTGTATTCGATTTTTACGATCGATTAAAAACTGTTTCTAAAGGATATGCATCGTTTGATTATCATCCTATTGGCATGAGAGAATCTAAGTTAGTGCGAGTAGATATTTTATTAAATGGGCAACCTGTAGATGCACTTTCAGCATTATTACATGCAGATAATGCCTATTCAATTGGTAAAAAAATAGTAGAAAAATTAAAACAATTAATTCCAAGACAACAGTTTGATATTCCTATTCAAGCAGCGATTGGTGCTAAAATTATTGCTAGAGAAACCACCAAGGCATTGCGTAAAGATGTAACGGCAAAATGTTATGGTGGAGATATTTCCCGTAAACGTAAACTGTTAGAAAAACAGAAAAAAGGAAAAAAACGTATGCGTCAAGTAGGAAATGTAGAAATTCCACAAGAAGCATTTATGGCAGTTTTAAAACTGAATGATTAATCTTTTTTTATCAAGGAAAGAGTTTACAGAATAAAACATCTAAAAAACATTTTTTTAACTTATTCTAACCACTTTCTGAAGTCTGATGTTGTAGAAGAACTTGTCATTACTTTTTCTTTTACACCTTGTAAAGTAATGAGTAATCTGTTTTTAAAATGGCTTTCTATGTTTTTAATAAAATCGATATGCACAATCTGACTTCGATTGATTTTAAAGAATTTTTTAGGGGATAATTGTGTGATAATATTTCCTAAATTTTGAGAAATGGTATGTCGGGTTCCTTGAGCATCTATAACGATACAAAAATCGCCAGAGGCTTCTATAATACTAATGTCTGCAACTTGTAATAATTGTATTCCTGTTGCTTTTTTTATGACAAAACGTTTTTTAAAATGTGTGCTTTCTTCCTTTAAAGCAGATTTTAAGGCTTTTAAAACATTTGTGTTTAAGGTTGCATAATTCTCTTGTTTAAATAACGATTGATATTTGTCTAATGCTTTAGAAAAATCAGCAGAAGTATAAGGTTTTAAGATGTATGCAATTCCGTTACTATTAAATGCTTGAAACAAATATTCATCATGTGCAGAACAAAAAATAATAGGACAATTTATGGTGGTTTGATTAAATAAATCAAAAGAAATACCATCTAATAATTGAATATCAGATAAAATAAAATCGTAAGTTTTTTTGTTTAATAGAAGCAATCCTTCTGCATTAGACCTTGCCCAATCGTGCTTTATATCATCTTTAAAATAATTATTTAAATTACTGATGAGTTTTTGGTATGCAGGTATTTCGTCTTCTAAAATTAAGATGTTCATATTGTTCTCATTTATTTCTGTCATTGCGAATGTAATGAAGCAATCTCTTCTTTGTAATAACAGATTGTTTCGTAGTACTTTCTCGCAATGATCTTAAGATTCTGTACTTAGTTTAATAATCGGAATCGCTATTTTATAGGTTGTGTCTGTTTCTTCAATGATAATTGATTTATCAGATAATAATTGATAACGGGTTTTTAAGTTTTTTAAACCTGTACCTAAGGAGTTTTTATTTGTTATTTTAGATTTACTATTGGTAATTACCAACCATTCATCTCCAATTAAAATGGTAGTTTTAATTTGGTTTCTGTTTTGTGATTTGTTATGTTTTACTACATTTTCTAATAAAGTTTGTATAGATCCTGTGGGTACAAACTTATCTAATAATAAGGTGTTTTTGGTGATGGTAAAACGGTAATCATTACCAAACCGTGTTTGTATTAAGAAAATATAGTTTTCAGCCAAATTAAGTTCGTCAACTAACTCCATTACTTCGGCATCTTTGGTTTGAATTAAATACCGATAGATTAACGACAATCTGTTAATATATTCTTTTGCTTTGGTCGGATTGCTATCAATTAAGGCATCTAAGGTATTTAGATTGTTAAATAAAAAGTGTGGATCTAATTGAGAACGTAATAGTTTTAATTCGTTTTCTTTTTGTTGTTTTTGAATGTCTAATATTTGAGTTTGGCTCTCGTAAAATTTCTTTGTAAGCAAAATAGCAAACGGAAAGGCCATCATATTAGCAGCATTAGAAATTCCTTCAAAAATAAAATTGATACCTGTAGGGAATTTATCCCAATTGTTTTTTCCTGTCCAAAACCCAGAAGTATAGTCAATCGCACCGAGAACAAATAGTATTGTCAATCCCCAAAAAACAAACAACCCATATTTTTTTTCTTTGACAAAGTAAGATGGAATTAACCAAGACATATACAAAATCATCAAAAGAATAACAATGATAATTTCTAATGGAAAATCTATTAAATATTCTATTGTAAAAGCTTTTCTTGTATAATATCCATACGCATTCATCCCTATACTTATTGTAAAGTAGATAAAAAGTAGAATATAGTCTGATTTGTTTAGTTTGGTGTTCATTTAGTTATTATCATTAATTCTATCTTCTTCATCTTTAGATGAATTATGATTTTTCTTTTTCTTACCAAAGCGTGAACCAAAATTATAGGTAAGTTGTAAATATACGTTTTGTTTTGATTCTCTACTTAAAATATGTCCATCTACATTTGCGTAATTAATAGTCCCAGAAAATTGTCTGTTTAAAATTTTACGCATTCCAAGGTTTGCTTTTAATTTTCCGTCTAAAAAGGTTTTGCTCATAGCAAAATCCATTCCTGCCAACCAATCCATTTCTATTTGCCCTTCTAAACCTCCAGTAGAATACCAGCCAGAGATTTCGGATTTAATTTTAAAAGGCAATTCATATTCTGCACTGGTGTACCAAGTTAAATTCCATTTAGATAAATTTACATTTAAGGCATTTGCATACGCTTTTTGTATTTTATTATAATCTACAATAACACCTGTATATCCTTCTATTCCTTTTATAAAATTAAGCGGAGCAAACAATCTAAAATTCCAACTTTCTTTGATGTCTAGATTATCCATCGATCTAGAAATAACTCCTGTTGCATCATCTTGACTTATTAATTGTAACATCGCATCTTTGGTAGTGCTGTATCCGACGGTAAAAAACGGTTGCCCATCATAGGTTAAGTTAAATTGATAATTATTGCTAAAAGCAGGTTTTAAATCCGGATTTCCCCTTTCTTCGGCTAACGGATTGTAATTGTAAATAAAGCTATTTAAAGAGCTGTAAGAGGGTCTTCTAATACGGTAACTATAAGATAGTGCTGCGCCTAAATTTTCGGTAAATTTTCTACTGATAGAAGCACTTGGAAACAACTTAGATATATTTCTATTGTTGGTTTGATTTGTTACTGTTGATGTTCCTGATGTTTTACTATTTTCATAACGCAACCCTCCAGAAAAAGACCACTTATCTTTTGTTATATTTAGTTTAGAATACAGTGCAAAAATAGATTCATCAATTAAAAAACGATTGCTTTGGGTGGGTAAAAAAGCAAATGTGCCGCTTAGAGTTTGCTCGTAAGAGTTTAACTCATTATCTGTATTTACCTGTGCGTATTTTGTTCCAAATCGTAAAGAAAAATCTTCAGAATAGGTATGTTTATAATCTGCTTTGTAGGTTTTAATTTGATATTTTCCGTCCTGAAAATAACGTTGATTCACGTACGGAATCGTATTTAGAGCACCAATATTATATAAATTATTAACGTTGTTATTTTTGTAATTCACATAGTTAAAATCTATAGTAAACTTATTTTTCTCGTTTTCAAATTCGTAATACGGATTTACATTTGCTACCACACGTTCTCTTTCGTATCTGTTTTCGGTATTTAAGAATGATGAAACCCCACCGGTTATGATAGAAGTTTTATCAGTAGAAACTCTGTCAGAAACGGTAGTTCTTCTACTTGCATTAATTCCGAAAGAATTTTGATCGTTTATATAATAATCAAAACCTGCATTTACACGCGTATTTTTGGGTGCAAAAGGAGATATTGTTTCTTGTTTATATACCGAATTTGAACCTACATTTCTGGTAATTACCAAATCTTCTCTCCAAGTTGGCGATGAATAGCCTGCACTTGCTTGCCAATTCAACTTGTTTTTATAACTAGCAATAGCGGCACTTGTACCGTATTCTAAACCTTCATCTCTACCAACCCATGCTTTGATATTTCCGTGAGTTCCTAATTTTACATTTTTCTTTAAAATAATGTTTACAAGAGGACCAGAACCTTCGGCATCAAACTCAGCACCTGGTTGTTCTATCAATTCTATTTTAGAAATATTATCCGCAGGAAAATCGCGCAATAAGGTTTCAATATCCATATAATCGGTTGTTTTTCCGTTAATAAGAATTCGAACACCACTTTGACCAGCATATGTAATGCCATTATTGGTTACAATAACTCCAGGAATTCGTTTCATTACATCTTGCAAATTGTTACTTACCATTTCTGAGTTTTCTAAGTTTACAATTAACTTTTCTGCTGTTTGTTTAATGGTAGGACGTTTGCTTTTAATAACAATTTCTCCTAAAGTTTCGGCTTCTTCTTTTAAAGTAAAATTAAAAATAGGATGATTGTTTGTTGATGATAATTCGAAAACCTTAGAGGTTATCGTTTTAAAACCCAATACAGAAACTTCTAACAGATAGGTTCCGTTAGCAATTTTTTTAAACTGATATTTTCCGTCATCATTAGAAACAACCCCTGTTATTGGTTTTTTGTTTTGATACAATACAATGTTTGCAAAAGGCATTGTTGTTTTGTTATTGTCTGTAATTGTTCCTTTTATTGTGTTTTGACTATAAGATGTTATCGTTTTTAAAATAAAAAAAAGGATAATAATAAGAATACGTTTCATAATGGGTTTTTTTATATAACACAAAGTTGCACGTTTTTTAAAGTGTATGGAATTGGTTTCTGTCCAATTTGGATAAAAAAAGGTTGAAACGGTGTTTTTTTTAGGTAAATTGAAAAAATAAGGTTTTTACAAAGGATTAGAATAAACTTGCGTATTTGTAGTAGAGTTTATAATCTTAATAAATAAGTGATAAATTTTCTTTTCCTTTATTCTACAAGAAAAGACCTCACAGGTTTTAAAATCTGTGAGGTCTAATTGTATATGTATAAGGATCTAAGTTATTGCCTAATTCGAGGTGTTAATCTCTTCCTCCTAAAATCTGTAATCCCCAATATAATAACATTGCTAAAGAACCAAGTGCGGCAACCAAATAAGTTCTTGCTGCCCATTTTAATGCGTCTTTAGAGCCTTCAAACTCAGTTGGTGTTACAATATTTTCTGTACGCAACCACGCCAATGCTCTGTTACTTGCATCATATTCTACAGGAAGTGTAATAAAACTAAATAGTGTAGCAACTCCCATTAAAACAAGTCCGCCAATAGCAATCATAAAACCGATACCTGTTTCGCCAGAGGTAGCTCCTAAAATAATTCCGCCAATCACCATCCACTGAGAAAACCGTGAAGAAATGTTTACCATTGGTACTAATTGAGATCGCAAACCTAACCATTTGTAAGCTTTTGCGTGTTGTACGGCGTGCCCAACTTCATGAGCAGCAACTGCTGCAGCAGAAGCATTTCGTTGATTGTAAACGCTTTCGCTTAAATTTACGGTTTTGTTCTTCGGATTGTAGTGATCGGTTAATCTACCAGGTGTAGAAATAACTTCAACATCTGTAATTCCGTGATCAGCAAGCATCTTTTCGGCAATTTCTGCACCACTCATTCCGTTTTGCAAATGAACTTTAGAGTATTTTTTAAATTTTCTTTTTAGTGTGTTGCTTATCAAGCAACTAATTAATGAAATTACGCCTATTAATATATAAAATCCAATCATTGTTTTTTTAATTTATTTAATTCAAAAATTCTTGATAAATTTACAACATAAATTATTCCATTCTATAATTTAGTGACAAAAATGACAAAATGACAAGCAAACCACACATATTACTTATTTATACTGGCGGAACTATCGGTATGATTAAAGATTACAAAACAGGTGCATTAAAGGCGTTTGATTTTAATCAGATTTTAAAAAAAATACCAGAATTGCAGCATTTAAACTGTAATATTGATACTGTTTCTTTTGATGAACCGATAGATTCATCAAATATGGACACCTCTTATTATGTACAAATTGCTGAAATGATTGAAGAAAACTATGCTAATTTTGATGGTTTTGTAGTGTTAACAGGTTCTGACACGATGTCTTACACATCTTCTGCCATCAGTTTTATGTTAGAAAACTTACAAAAACCAGTTATTTTTACAGGCTCTCAGTTACCTATTGGCGATTTGCGTACCGATGCCAAAGAGAATTTAATTACATCCATAGAAATTGCAGCAACAAGAAAAAATAATATCCCAATCATTTCTGAAGTTTGTTTGTATTTTGAATATAAATTGTACAGAGCTAACAGAACTACAAAACTAAATGCAGAACAATTTGAGGCGTTTGCTTCGTTAAATTATCCTTCTTTGGTAGAAAGTGGTGTGCATTTATCATTTAATTATCATAAAATTTATCAACCAGAAAAAAGAAACCAAAAATTAGTTGTTCGAAAAAAATTAGAAACAAATGTGGTGATTTTAAAACTTTTCCCAGGGATAACAGCATCAGTTGTACGCAGTATTATAGAAATTCAGAACCTAAAAGGAATTGTTCTAGAAACCTATGGAGCAGGTAATGCGCCTACAAAAAAGTGGTTTATAGATTTGTTAAAAATGGCAATACAAAAAGGTGTAAAAATTATTAATGTAACTCAATGTGTTGGTGGTAGTGTTATTTTAGGGCATTATGAAACGAGTATGTATTTAAAAAAATTGGGAATTATTGATGGTAAAGATATTACTACGGAGTCTGCCATTGCAAAAATGATGTATTTGTTGGGAGAAAATTTATCAGAATTTAAGTTTAAAACATTCTTTGAGAGTTCGTTACGAGGAGAAATTACAGAAGCATCTTGATGTTAAAATCATACAAAAAAGCTATAAAAACTCTTTATTGTGCAAAAGAAATGTTTAAATTTTGGTAATAAAACAGAAAAACCTTGTATTTTTTTTTAATGAATCAAGATTTTTTTGTTACTTGGCACTCTCAATTAAATGAGTAAGATTGTTTAGAGGCAAATTTATTTTTTGTATTAATTCTTTCAATTTTTTGTTTTTTTGAGATGAAAATATATATCTTTAACCTATTAAAAATTAATTTATAACAAAGATGAAAAAAGTAGTAAACATCCTAACAGTAGCAGGAGTTATGTTTTTTGGAGCGATTCAATCAACTTTCGCACAAGAGGTAGTAGAAAAAACATTTCACCAAGAATTAAAACAACGTTTTATTGAAGGTGGTCCTGGATTTATGGGAATTGTATTAGTAACCTTAATTTTAGGTTTAGCAATTGCTATTGAAAGAATTATTTATTTAAACATGGCAACAACCAATACTAAGAAATTAGTTGAGTCTGTAGAAGAAGCATTGAACTCTGGTGGTGTAGAAGCTGCAAAAGATCTTTGTAGAGATTCTAAAGGACCTGTTGCATCTATTTTTTACCAAGGATTAAAAAGAATTGGTGATGGAGAAGGTGTAGAAGCTGCAGAAAAAGCAGTAATTGGTTATGGAGGTGTACAAATGGGATTGTTAGAGAAAAACATCTCTTGGGTATCTTTATTTATTGCTTTAGCACCGATGTTAGGCTTTATGGGTACCGTAATTGGTATGATTGGAGCCTTTGACTCTATTGCAGTAGCAAATGATATTTCTCCTGCCGTAGTAGCAACAGGTATTAAAGTTGCCTTATTAACAACGGTATTTGGATTGGTAGTAGCTATTATTTTACAAATTTTTTATAATTACATCATTTCTAAAGTAGATGGAATTGTAAATAGTATGGAAGATGCTTCTATTTCTTTAATTGACCTATTGGTTAAACATCAAAAATAATAGTAGTATGAAAGATAATAAAATATCAAAAATCTTAAATATTTTTGTGGCAATAATTGTAGCAATAGCACTGTTTTTGTTTGTAAGAGTATTTATGGAAGATGCAGAAGTTATGAAGACTGATCCGGAGGTACAAAAAGTTGTAGATCCTTTAATTTGGTTTTCTAAAATACTTCTATATGTAGCTGTAGGTGTAACTTTAGTATTGTCTCTTTGGAGCTTGTTAAAAAAACCAGCCGCTTTAAAAAAGGCATTACTCGGTGTACTTGCATTAGTTGTTGTACTTGCAATTGCTTACTTTATGTCTTCGGATGCAGAAGTGATGGGGACTGAAAAAGTCTTAGCAGCAGCAGGATCTTCAACCTCTAAATGGGTAGGTACAATGATTACTTATAGTATGATTTTAGGAGCTATTGGTACCTTGTTTTTTGTGGGAGATTTATTAAAAGGATTGATAAAATCATAATATATGGCAAGAAGAGAAACACCAGAAATTAATGCAGGTTCTATGGCAGATATTGCCTTCTTGCTATTAATCTTTTTCTTAGTAACCACTACAATGAATGTAGATTCTGGTATCTCTAAGAAATTGTCGGAAAAACCACCAGCAGATTATGTGCCGCCAGTAATTAAAAAGAAAAATATTTTTGAGGTAAACATCAATAGAAATAATGCTCTTTTAGTTGAAGGTGAACATATGGAAATCAAAGATATCAAAGAAGCTGCTATCAAATTTATTGATAATGGCGGAGGTGATGGTAAAATTGTTGATGGTGTCTCTACAGGACCTTGTACGTATTGTAAAGGTGATAAAGATCCATCATCTTCAGATCATCCTAATAAAGCAATTATTTCTGTACAAAGTGATAGAGGAACCGATTACGGAACCTATATTTTGGTACAAGATGAGTTGTTAAAAGCATATAGAGAGGTTAGAAACAAATTGTGTCAAGAACGTTACGGAATGTCTTTTACAGAACTTGAAAAAGAGTATAAAGACAACAAAACGAATGAAGATCTAAAGAAAAAAGTTGCGGATATTAAGAATGCATATCCTCAAATTATTTCTGATGCAGAACCTACTAATTAATTTTTAAAATTTAACAGAATGTCTAAATTTAAAAAGAAGAAAAAAGGAATGCCTGCTGTAAATACAGCATCATTGCCAGATATTGTTTTTATGTTATTATTTTTCTTTATGGTAACTACTACTATGAGAGAAACTAGTTTACTGATAGAGAACCCTAGTTTACCTAGTGCTGCTGAAGTAAAAAAACTAGAGCATAAAAGTTTGGTGAGTACCATTTATGTAGGGAAAGCAAAAGACGGTAAATACGGTAAACTGTATAATAAAATTCAGTTGAATGATAAGATTTCAAATGTAGATCAAGTACCTGCTTTTATTATCAATGCAAGGACTAAAGTATCTGATGCTGAAGTGCCATTTATGACAACGTCTATTAAGGCAGATAAAAAATCGAGTGTAGGTACTATTATCGATATTCGTTTAAAATTAAGAGATGTAAATGCTTTAAAAATTAATTACTCAACGCAAATAGCTGCGAAAAATTAAAAAGTATTTATTAAAAATAGTAAAAAGGTAATTCGTAACTGAATTGCCTTTTTTTTATGAAAAATTGTATCTTTACTGTAAAATAAGTAGATGAAAAAACTTCTTGTATTTTTATTGTTAGTTTGTACAATTACAAGCTTTGCACAAAAGGATTCTCTGCAATTAGGAGATCGTTATGCAGATGATCAGCTATATTTTATGGTTACTTATAGCCAATTAAATAATCAGCCAGATTTTGTAAACGGAAGCGGATTTTCTTACAGTCTTTCTGCAGGTTTTTTAAAAGATTTTATCTTAAACAAAAGAGGAAATCTCTCTTTTGCATTAGGAACAGGTTATGGTTTCGACTCTTTTAATCATGGATTTAAGATTACAGAGATTGCAGGAAAGACGGAAGTTGATGTGGATATTACAAACCTAACATCGAACGATTATTTTTCGCATAGTATTGAATTTCCGTTTGAAATTAGATGGAGAACTTCTAACGCAAACAAATACAAATTTTGGCGTATATATGCGGGTGTAAAAGCGAGTTATAATTTTTCGAACCGTTTTTATTATAATGATAATACGGTGTCGTTTAAAAACCTTTCTCGGTTTAATAAATGGCAATACGGTTTGACTTTGTCAACAGGGTATGATACCTTTAATTTTCATATGTACTACGGATTGTCGCCTATTTTAAAAGATGCTCCTACAGGACTTAGCACAATTACAACACAAATTTTAAAATTTGGTTTTATTTTTTATATCCTATAAAAAGTAGAAAATTAAAAAAGGACTTATTATCCCTAGAAAAAAGCCTGTATAAATTTCCTTTACAGTATGCGCTTTTAAATGCAATCTAGAACTTGCTAATAGACCAGAAAGCAATATAAACCCAATAATTACGGGTAATACGGAAATGGTATACCGAATTCCTAAAACTAAGAAAAACCCAATAGCATTCCCCATAGAAAGCATGTGTAAACTGGTTTTAAATCTTATTGTAAAGAGTAAGTAAACAATAATTAAGCTAAAAACAGTAGCATAAAAAAGAATCCCAAAATCTTTGGCTACCGAAATTTTTGTAAGTGCGTTTCCAAGAACATAAAACAATACAATCATCAATAAAACAGGTATTTTACGCTCTTTGATACTGTAAACGTTGAATGATTTTATGGACTTGAAAGACTTTAATAATATCAAAACAAGCAACGGAACTAAATAAGTTGCCACAAAAATAAGGCTTAGTAAAGCCAGTTGTTGTGATTTTTGTATCCGATGAGGAATGAATAAAAAGTAAAGTAAAACACCTATTGTTGGTATTACAATAGGGTGTAAAATGGTAGAAATAATTTTTTGAAATCGCATTAAATTTCCTTTCTAAGGCGCGCGACAGGGATGTCTAATTGTTCTCTATATTTTGCAACCGTTCTGCGTGCAATTGGGTACCCTTTTTCTTTTAAAAGTTTTGACAATTTCTCGTCAGTCAAAGGTTTCTTCTTATTTTCTTCTTTAATTACAGTTTCTAAAATCTTTTTAATTTCTCTAGTAGAAACATCTTCACCATCAGCGTTTTTCATAGATTCTGAGAAGAAAACTTTAATTAATTTTGTACCATATGGAGTTGATACATATTTGCTATTTGCAACCCTAGAAACAGTAGAAATATCCATTTTAATTTCATCAGCAATATCTTTTAAAATCATCGGTTTTAACTTGCGCTCATCACCTGTTAAAAAATAATCGTATTGATAATGCATTATAGAATTCATAGTAACCAAAAGTGTTTGCTGACGTTGTTTTATAGCATCAATAAACCACTTTGCTGCATCTAACTTTTGCTTGATAAAAAGGACAGCGTCTTTTTGAGATTTGCTTTTTTCGGTAGATTCTTGATACCCTTTTAGCATATTATTATATTCTCTAGAAACGTGTAATTGTGGTGCATTTCTAGAGTTTAATGTTAAATCTAACGTGTCATCAATAATTTTGATAGAAAAATCAGGTACAATTTGTTCGGCAATTTTGTTATTACCTGCGTAAGAGCCACCTGGTTTTGGGTTTAATTTAGAAATTTCGAGATTGGCACTTTTCAGCTCCTCTTCAGAAATGTTGAATTTTTCTATCAGTTTTTTGTAGTGTTTCTTTGCGAAATGATCAAAAGATTCTTCTAAAATTCGAATAGCTAAATCTCTGCTTTTTTTAGATGATTTTGCTTTTAATTGGAGCATTAAACATTCTTTTAAGTCTCTTGCACCCACGCCAATAGGGTCTAATCTGTGAACAACCGTTGTTAAGATTTTTATTACTTTTTCTTCGGATGTAAAAACGTTTTGGGTAAAAGCTAAATCATCTACCAAATCAAGAGTGTCTCTACGGATGTAACCACTATCATCAATACTACCTACTAAAAACTCTGCAATAATTCTTTCCTCTTCGTTTATATTAACCGTATTTATTTGATTTTTTAACGATTGATGAAAGGTAGTTCCTGCGGCATAAGGTATTTGTTTATCTTCATCATCTGCAGAATAATTGTTCGCTTGTGTTTTGTAATTGGGTATTTCATCATCACTTAAATACTCATCAATATTTATATCTTCAGCTTCAATTTTTTCTGTGCCTTCATCTTCGTATTCATCAGCTAAAGAATCTTCAAAAGTTTCAGGTTCTTCTTTTCCAGAATCTAAGGCAGGATTTTCTTCTATTTCTTGTTTCAAACGTTCTTCAAAAGCTTGTGTAGGCAATTGAATCAACTTCATCAACTGTATTTGTTGCGGAGATAGTTTCTGCGATAATTTATAGTATAAGCTTTGTTTTAGCATATTTTAAAGGTACGGAAAAGAAAATTAAAATTCAGCATTTTGTGGTGTTCTCGGAAACGGAATAACATCTCTTATGTTTCCCATACCTGTTGTAAATTGTACCAAACGCTCAAACCCTAGCCCAAAGCCAGAATGTACCGCAGTACCAAATTTACGCGTGTCTAAGTACCACCACAATTCTTTTTCGTCAATATCTAAAGCAGCCATTTTTTCTTTTAAAACGTCTAAACGCTCTTCTCTTTGCGAGCCTCCAACAATTTCTCCGATACCAGGAAATAATACGTCCATAGCTCTTACTGTTTTTCCATCTTCGTTTAAACGCATGTAAAATGCTTTGATATTTGCAGGATAATCAAACAAAATCACTGGGCATTTAAAATGTTTTTCAACTAAAAAACGTTCGTGTTCAGATTGTAAATCTACACCCCATTCTGTAATTGGGAATTGAAATTTTTTCTTTTTATTGGGTTTACAATTGCGTAAAATATCGAAAGCTTCGGTATAAGTTACTCGTTTAAAGTTATTTTCTACCACAAAGTTTAGTTTTTCTAACAAGCTTAATTCACTACGTTGCAATTGTGGTTTACTTTTTTCTTCTTGCTCAAAACGATTGTTTAAAAACGCTAAATCGTCTTTACAATGTTCTAATACATAGCTGATAACCGATTTTATAAAATCTTCGGATAAATCCATATTTGCTGCCAAATCATTAAAGGCAACTTCGGGTTCTATCATCCAAAACTCTGCTAAGTGGCGTGTGGTATTTGAGTTTTCTGCTCTAAAAGTAGGTCCGAAAGTATATACTTTACCCAATGCCATGGCATAGGTTTCTGCTTCTAATTGTCCAGAAACTGTTAAGTTGGTTTCTTTTCCAAAAAAATCTTTAGAATAATCTACTTTTCCGTTTTCATCTAACGGTGCTTTGTTGGTTTCAAAATTAGAAACTCCAAACATTTCTCCTGCGCCTTCGGCGTCAGAACCTGTAATAATTGGCGTATTTACATAGTTAAATCCGTTGTCGTTAAAATATTTATGTACAGCGAAAGATAGTTTAGAACGTACTCTCATTACTGCACTAAACGTATTTGTTCTAATACGCAAATGTGCATTTTCTCTTAAAAACTCTAAACTGTGTTTTTTTGGTTGAATAGGGTATTCATCGGGATTAGAATCTCCTAAAATATCTAAATCCGTTACTTGTATTTCTACGGTTTGCCCTTTTCCTTGGCTTTCTACTAAAGTACCTTTGATAGAAACTGCCGCTCCTGTTGTGATTCTTTTTAGTAAGTTTTCATCGGTATTTTCAAAATCGATGACACATTGAATATTTTTAATAGTAGATCCATCATTTAAAGCTAAAAAACGATTGGCTCTAAAAGTTCTTACCCATCCTTTTAAACTTACTTCTTGTAAAAATTTGTCTGATTGTAATAAATCTTGTACGTTACTTCTCATCATCTTTAAAATAAAAAAGCCACTCTGTGGCAAAAATTGAACCGCAAAGATACTTTTTTGCTGTAAGGTGAGCAATGATATTTAAGAGTAGTTATAACCCACTGTGTATTTAAAGGTGTCTATTCTAAGTTGTTTTTAATAGCAAAACGGATAAAAATAGTGTCGAGACAAGTTCTCGATACATTTTTTTACTCGAACAGAGAGTTTAAATAAATAGAATTTTTTACATGTTCAACGAGTTTGTTGTGCTTTTTTTAAAAAGAAAAAATATACCTAGCAAGTAGGTATTGATCCGAATAGTATTTATTTATACGTTTGAAGCTTACTAACCTGAGTTCGATTAATATTTAAGTAGATTATTAGTAAAAAAGATAGATTTTCAGTAAATTAAAGTTCTGAAAATCATTTTTTTTAATTTAAAAACACATGAAAGATGGTTTTCCGACAACAGTTTCTTACAATAGATTTACAGAATTAGGGCTAACAAAGTATTCAAAGGCATTGCTACTACTGGTAAATCTACCATGGGTTGGTTTCATGGATTTAAACTTTACCTTGTAATAAATGATAAAGCAGAAATATTGAATTTTACCATTACACAAGCAAATATTGATGACAGAAGCCCTTTAAAAAAGAAAAGATTTTTGGATAAAATCTATGGAAAATTATATGCTGATAAAGGCTATATTGGTAAAGATTTAATACAACTTCTTTTTGCTGATGGATTACATTTAATCACCCATATTAAAAATAATATGAAGAATTCTTTAATGACTATTAGTGATAAAATTTTACTTAGAAAACGTTCAATAATCGAAACAGTTAACGATGAACTTAAAAATATTTGTCAAATTGA
>CAZZNK010000046.1:0-18776 GCA_964655585.1 uncultured Flavobacteriaceae bacterium | reverse complement strand
AATGTACACATCCATACTTCTTGAGGTAAAATAATTATCGTCTCTCCATATTTTTGTCAATGCTAATTCTCTTGGCATCAAGTCATTAAGATGTAGTGCTAACATTCTTAATAATTTACTTTCTTTGGGTGATAATTTTTGTACTTCACCTCCATTATAAGATAAATGACGTAATTTAGAGTTGAAACTAAATCCACCAACAGTAAACTCAAATTGCTCAGATTCTTTAGTATTTTCTGATTCCTTACGCTGCATTATTGCTTTTATTTTAAACAATAACACTTCAGAATCGAATGGTTTGTTTAAATAATCGTCTGCGCCTACTTGATATCCTCTTAAAACATCTTCTTTCATTGTTTTGGCAGTTAAAAAGATAATCGGAATTTCTTTATTTGTTGAACGGATGTCTTTTGCCAAAGAAAAGCCATCTTTTCTAGGCATCATTACATCTAAAATACACATGTCATAATCGTTATTTTTAAACGCGATTAAGCCGTCTATTCCATCTTTTGCATGTGTTACATTGTAATCATTTAATGCTAAATAATCTTTTAAAACTGTTCCGAAGTTCGGATCATCTTCTACTAATAATATTCTTTTACTTCCTCCCATGATATTCTAATTTTAAATTATTGGTATTTTTACTGTAAATGTACTTCCAATTCCTTTTTCACTTTCCACAAAAACTGTTCCGTGATGGTTTTCTATAATTTCTTTTACATATGCAAGTCCTAAACCATGCCCTTTTACATTGTGTATATTTCCTTTGTGTTCTCTATAAAATTTATCGAACACATATTTTTGTGCATTTTTACTCATTCCTATCCCTTCATCCTTAACCTTTAGGATAAAAAACTTATTGGTACTCTCTGTAAATACATCAATTTTAGGCGCATCTTCTGAGTATTTAATAGCATTTTCTAACATATTAACAATAACATTTGTAAGATGAAAATTATTTCCTAAAACCTCTGATACAACAGCCTTATAATGTGTTTCTATTTTTCCGCCTTTATCTTGTACCAACAAACTTACATGAGAAATTGCGTCTTCAATTATGTCGTGAGCATCTATAGCTTCCTTACTTATACTTACTTGTTTTTTTTCTAATCGTGATATTCTTAGCACATTTTCTACTTGCGCATGCATACGTTTATTCTCTTCTCTAATCATTTTTACATATCGCAATACTTTTTCTTTATCATCAATTATTTTAGGATTCTTAATAGAATCTAACGCCAAATTAATAGTTGCAATAGGTGTTTTAAACTCATGCGTCATATTATTGATAAAATCTGTTTTAATTTCTGATATTTTCTTTTGACGAATTAATTGATATAACGAACCAGAAAACGCAAGTATAATGATAAAAATAAAAAATAATGATAACAGTAAAATATTAGAAATACCTCCTAAAATATGTTCGTTCTTGGTAGGGAACGTTACATATAACTTATAATCACTCTCACCCTCATCATTTATAAATAACGGATAGCTATAACTTTCTTTTATATTGATTGTATAGTAACCTGATTTTAATTTTGTTGCCAAACCATCGCTACTATACACTCCATATTTGTAATCTATATTGATGTTTCGCTTACTGAGTTCTTCTTGTAAAGTGGTATTAACTTCTCTATTACTAATTCGCTGATATAATGGTATTGTTTTTCGATAAGAGCTAAATATCGTTTCAAAATATTTTTTTTCTAGACCTTTTTCTCTTTTTGTAAAAGAAAATCGTCCCTCATCTGTTGTGGCAGGAAAATCTCCTGTTTTTTTAAAAATTTTTGCTTGAAAAAAATCCTTTTTTACTGTAATATTTTTATAAATGATTGTGTCAGTATCTAAAAAATAACTCGGTATTTTAAAATTTTCTTCTAAAATTGTAGCCCCAAAAGACACTTTTATATTATTAAGCGTATCTATTTGTTGAAATAAGTAATTTTTAAGCTGCGCATCGTTTGCTAATTCTATATTTTTAAAAATTGGCTGATAATCTGTGTAAAATTGATTGAATTCTTTTGTTTTGATTCTTTCAGATACATTTGCTAAAGCAATTTTAACATCATTTTTAAATTGCGCCTGTTTACTTTCTACAGCATTATTAATCCAATAGAGCTGTACAGCGATAATTCCGATTAAGGAAACACTCATTAAAAATACGATAAGAATAAATATTCTTTTACCCATTATTCAAAAATAGAGGTTTAAAATCTAGAAATTAACGTTTTTAACGTAGATTAACAAAATTAGATGATTTTTAAGAAAATTTTAAGAAAAAAATTGTGTTTTTTTAAATAAACAGGTGTTTTTTTAAATAAACAGGTGTTTTTTTCTTAAAATTTTATGAATTCTTACAATCTCTATTTTTGAGTTTTTTAAAAAAATATTCTGAATTATATAATTAGATTGTAGTACTTTTTTTTCTTCTTTCCATTGATTTTTAATACGTTGCAACACTTCTTTATTTGTTGCACCATCTCTATCTACAACTCTCTGTATTCTAGTGTTTAACGGAGCTGTTACAGTAATCACAAAATCGCATTTTATATTGGCTCTACTCTCAAAAAGAATGGCATTTTCATATAAAATATATTCCTTATCACTATTTTTAAAAACAAAATCCTGAAAATGTTTTGCCACCTCTGGATGCACAATTTTGTTTAACGCATTCAACTTACTTTTATCACTAAAAACAATGTCTGCAATATATTTTTTATTCAACTGATTATTTTGATACGCATTAGCACCAAATTCTTCTATAAGTTTCCGTTTAATAGCATTCGAAGTATGCATTAGTTTTTTCGCTTCAACATCTGCAATATAAATTGCAACATTGAACTCTTTAAAAAAAGATGCAATGGTAGATTTTCCACTTCCAATACCACCTGTTAAACCAACAATCATCTAATTTTGAATTAAGAAATCAATTTTTTGAGGGGTCATTTTTACGCTTTTTATCATCTTTGATTGCTGTACTAATTTAGGAACTAAATAAGAAAGGTTATTTTTTTTTGAAAAACCGTAATCACACACAACTCTAAATGTAGTTTCGGTTACTTTACTAAAACTAGATAAGCCAACCTTAAACACCACTTTTACAGTTTTTGGAAACGTATTTACCTTGATGCTATCTGGTAGATTTTTAATTAAAAATGGTAACTCAAAACTACCTTCTGTAAATTTATCTACCTTACCACTAACCAATACTTTCGTTGTTTTTAGTTTTATGTTTTCAGGAATTTTAATAAAAATTTCTTTTAAAATATCCGCAGAAACATCTTTAAATAGTTGTTTTTCAGTATAAATACTAGATAAAGTGTCTATAATTGCCTCTGGTCCTGAAATTAATATTGAATCTGGTGTTATTGATATTTTACTTACCAAACCATATCCCTTTTTATAGTTCACATCAAAATTACCCTTAACTGGTATTTTTTTAGTTGCTAAATATCCTAAATTAAGAAATATAGAATCTTGTATAAAATAATCTATCTCTAAGCCATTTTTTAATTGTTTCTGAATTTTAGGACGCTGTCTGTTTAGTAAAAAAAAGTATTTTGTATTTTTTTTCAAAGACAACGAATTTACGTCTAACAAAATTGTTTTTTTTATAAACTTAGCAGAAAAAAGCTTAAATCCAGAACCCTTTATGTGAATAGTAATTTCTGATACTGGTACATCTTGCAATAATTTATTTTGAGGTAAATTTATATACTCTACAGGAAAAGAAATGGCTGTTTTGTATTCTTTTGATAAATTAATTAGTATCCAAAAAAGAAATGACAAGAAGCCAAATAGTAAAAAACTTTTGGGAATACTAAACGATTTTGACTTTGATTTTTTATTCATACCAATAACTTGTAAACTCTTGTCAAAAATAAGAACTTATTATGAACTAAAAAAGTGAGCTACTCGCTCACTTTTTTAGTTTTATCAAAATTCTTGATAAATTATTTAATAGTTGTAGCGTATTTTTTGCTTAACTCCATAGAGATTGCTGAACGCTCAAATTTAATTCTACCTGCACCTGTCTCAATAGTTACAGTATTGTCAGTGTCGTTTAATTCAGTTATTTTACCATGAATACCACTTGTAGTAATTACTTTTGCGCCTTTTTTAATTTCTGCTTGAAATGTTTTTTCCTTTTTTTGACGTGTCATTTGCGGACGAATCATAAAGAAATATACTACCAAAATCATTGCTAAGAATGGCAACATACTCATTAAACTTCCTCCATCTGTTTGTAAAAATATATGCATTGTTTTTTAACTTATTTTTATATATTATTTCTTTTTCTGCTTAGGTGTTACAAATCCTTTAATTCTAAAAGATTCACTACCTTTTTCTGTATTTGTTAATAAGGTAATTGTTTTAGACTGTTTATTTCGTTTTCCTGCGGTATTAAATTTCACTTTAATGTCTTCTGATTCACCAGGTTTTATAGGTGTTCTAGGCCAAGTAGGAACCGTACATCCACAAGTGGTTTTAGCATCGGTAATTATTAAATCTGTTTTACCACTATTTGTAATTACAAAAGTTGTTTCTACAATATCTCCCTCGTTTACCGTACCAAAATCAAATTGAGTTTTATCAAAAGAAGCACTTGCAGCACCTTTTTTAATTTCAACATCTCTTTTTTGTGCACTCGTTACATTTTCTGTTTTTATTTTAGAGGCTGCATTTGTGTTTCCACAAGAAACTATAAATGTAGTTGCTGCAATTACTACTAAAACTATACCTATTTTTTTCATTATACTTTTAATTTAATATGTTAGTGCGGTAAAAATAGTAAATTATAATAACCCTCTACCCATTTTTACCATTCTTTTTGATTCTAAATAATCTTTAGAAAGTTTATCTAGAACTCCATTTACAAAATACCCACTTTTTTGAGTCGAATAATTTTTAGCTAATTCTATATATTCATTGATGGTTACTCTACTCGGAATAGACGGGAAATGTAAAAATTCTGTAATTCCCATTTTAATTAATATCATATCAATATCTGCAATTCTATCTGCTTCCCAATTCGGAGTTTTCTCTTTGACATCATCAGCATATTTATGAAGGTTTAATACTGTTTTTTCAAACAAATCTGATACAAATTTTTCATCATCCGAATCTTTATACAAACTACCTAATATAAAGTTTTTACTTCCTTTTTGTTGATTTAGTGTTTTGACAACCCAAGTGTTTACAAATGGTATATCATCTACCCAAGTAAGCATTGTGTCTTCATAATACTCTGCTAATTTTTCATTCGGAGCAATAATTTCTTTAAAAAAATCAATCACAAAATTTTTATCTATAGAATATGAATCTTCAACAGTATTCATATATTTCTTATATAAATCGCTTTGTAATAATTGATCTAAAATAATCTTTACATACTCATTATTTTCAGTCCAATTCTGTAAGCTATTCAACTCAAGATAACTTTCCATACTAATACTTTCTGAAATCAGATTGATTAGTCTATTACTTAAAAACTTAGGATTTGGTTGTAATTCTTCTTTTGTAGCAAGATGTTTCTTTTTTGAAATTGCTACTCTTTTAGCTGCCAATTTTTGCACTTCAACTAGAAGCTGAAGATTTAAGACATACAAATCAAAGAGTTTTTTAATACTATGTTTTAAGAATTTTTTTTCTTTAAGTAAATCATCATTATGAGATTTTTGCATTGCATATACAGACTGCATTACTTTACTTCTAATATGTCTTCTATTAATCATTTTTAAAAGAACTTTTGTTAAAAAAAGAGCGATAGAAATTTTCTAACGCTCTGCAAAAATAGTTTTATTTATTGTTTTATCTTTACTTCTCTTGCTCTTTTTTACGAGTATCTATTCTTTGTTGTGCAATATTAAAAGCAGCTCTATGTGTTGTAGTGTTTTCTTTTTCTGAAAGTCTAAAAATATCTAAAGTTGTATGATAAATGTTTTCTGTTTTTTTTATGATTTCATCTCTCCCATACCCTTCTAACTCAGCATAAACATTAATAATTCCGCCTGCATTGATTAAAAAATCTGGCGCATATGCAATCCCTTTTTCTTTAAGCAGATTTCCATGTTTTATTTCATCTGCTAATTGATTGTTTGCGGCACCAGCAATTACTTTTGCTTTTAATTGATGAATTGTTTCATCATTAATTGTTGCACCCAAAGCACACGGAGCATAAATATCTACATCTAAACCGTAAATATCATTTCCAAGAATCACTTTTGCATTGTATTTTTTACTCAATTCTTCTAAACGAACTTCGTTTATATCATTTAAAATAACTTGTCCGCCTTCATCAGTAATATGTTTCACTAAAGTTTCACCAACATGACCAACTCCTTGAACCAATACTTTTTTACCTGCTAATTTATCTGTACCAAATTTATATTTTGCGGCTGCTTTCATTCCCATAAAAACACCATAAGCAGTTACTGGAGAGGGGTTTCCTGCCCCACCAATTTCTTCAGAAACGCCAGTTACATGGGGTGTTACTTCTCTAATCACATCCATATCACGAGTTTCCATACCTACATCTTCTGCAGTAATATATTTTCCGCTTAATGAATGTACAAACTCACCAAAACGACGCATTAATGCATCATTTTTTTGTGTTTTTGCATCACCAATAATAACCGCTTTCCCTCCTCCTAAATTCAATCCTGTAATAGCAGCTTTATACGTCATTCCACGAGACAAACGCAACACATCATTCAATGCATGCCATTCACTTTTATACGACCACATTCTTGTGCCTCCTAAAGCAGGCCCTAAAATTGTATTATGAATACCAATTATCGCTTTTAATCCTGTATCTTCGTCGTTGCAAAAAACAATTTGTTCATGACCATCAAAAGAAATTTGTCCGAAAACAGGATCCTTTTTTAGGTCTTTAGTAGTAATGAGTTCTGAAGTCATATTTTGTTAGAAATTTAAAATTTAGATAGCAAAAATACGATTTTCATAAAACAGAGACAATAAAACCGCATTTTATTATCAATAATTTAACAAGACGCATAACTTAGTGAAAGCATTACAATATTTAAATAAATACTTTTTAAAATACAAATACCGATTATTCTTTGGTATTTTAATTACTGTATTATCAAAGTTTTTAGCTTTAGAAGTTCCGCAAATAATTGGAAATTCTTTTAATATTATAGAAGATTATCAAGCAGGAAAAGTAACCGATATAGCGCTGGTAAAAGAAGAACTTTTTACCCATATTTTATCGATTATCGGTATTGCTATTGTGGCAGGTTTTTTTACTTTTTTAATGAGACAAACTATTATTGTAACTTCTCGGTTAATTGAGTTTGACTTAAAAAACGAAATCTACCAACAATATCAACATTTATCAATCAATTTTTATAAGAAAAACCGAACTGGCGATTTGATGAATCGCATTAGCGAAGACGTTTCTAAAGTGCGTATGTATTTTGGACCCGCAGTAATGTACACTGTAAATATGATTGTTCTTTTTATCGTTGCATTGACTAAAATGGTACAAATAGATGCAAAATTAACCTTATATACCTTAATTCCATTCCCTATTTTATCAGTTTCAATTTTTATCCTCAGTAAAACAATTAACAAGCGGAGTACAGTTGTACAGGAATATTTATCTAAACTCACAACATTTAATCAAGAATTTTTCTCGGGTATTAATGTGGTTAAATCTTACGGAATTGAACCTAATGTCATTCGGAATTTTGAAACCCTTGCCGATAATAGTAAAGAAAAAAATATTGATTTATATAAAGTACAAGCCTTATTTTTTCCGCTGATGATTCTTCTTATCGGTATTAGTAATTTGTTGGTTATTTACATTGGTGGTAAACAATATATTGCTGGCGAAATTCAAATAGGCGTCATAGCACAGTTTATTTTATATGTAAATATCTTAACATGGCCAGTAGCCATTGTAGGTTGGGTAACTTCTACCATACAACAAGCCGAAGCTTCTCAACAAAGAATTAATGAGTTTTTAAAACAAGTACCTGAAATTAAAAATACAGCAAAAACACATACAGAAGTTAAAGGTAAAATTGAATTTAAAAATGTTTCGCTTACTTATGATGACACCCATATTACTGCTTTACAAAACATTAATTTTACAGTAAACAAAGGAGAAACTATTGCTGTTTTCGGTAAAACGGGGTCAGGGAAAACCACTATTGTAAATTTAATTGCTCGTCTATACGATCCCTCTAAGGGAACTGTTTTTATTGATGATACCGAAATGAAACACTGTAATTTAGATGATGTTAGACGTCAAATAGGTTTTGTACCTCAAGACCCTTTTTTATTTTCTGACACGATTGAAAATAATATAAAATTTGGAAAAGAAGACGCTACTAAAGAAGAAATTATAACTGCAGCTAAAAACGCTGCTATCCATCAAAATATAATCGATTTTAAAAACGGTTATAAAACCATTCTTGGAGAACGAGGTGTTACTTTATCTGGCGGACAAAAACAACGTGTTTCTATTGCAAGAGCCATTATTAAAAACCCAAAAATTTTAATTTTTGATGATTGTTTATCTGCTGTAGATACTGAAACCGAAGAGAGAATTTTATCGAACTTAGAGATGGTTTCTAAAAATACAACTACATTTATTATTAGCCATAGAGTATCATCAGCAAAAAATGCCGATAAAATTATTGTGATTGACAAAGGTGAAATAACTCAAAAAGGGACTCATAATCAACTAATAACTCAAGCAGGTTATTATAAAGAACTCTACGAAAAACAACTTTTAGAAAAAGAAATGTAACTTTAGCATTGCTAGCTAAAATATTTTATTAGATTTGCTTTTCATATAACAAACAACATTAACTATTACAAAAGAATTATGAGCGAGAGAATTGAACAAGAAGAAATTTTTTCACAGATATTAAGAGCTGGTAGAAGAACCTACTTTTTTGATGTAAGAGCAACAAAAGCAAACGATTATTATTTAACCCTTACAGAAAGTAAAAAGTTTACACATGATGATGGAACTTTTCATTATCAAAAGCACAAAATCTACTTATACAAAGAAGATTTTACTGATTTTAAAGAAATGCTAACAAAAGCAACTGATTTTATTATCAATGAAAAAGGAGATGAAGTAATTAGCGACCGTCACCAAAAAGATTATAAAAAAGAAGAAAGCACCGAAGAAACGAAATCTACAGAAAGTTTTACCGATGTTTCTTTTGATGATATTTAAAAATTAGATTCAAATAATTTTACTGTAAAACCATCAATTTTTTAATTGGTGGTTTTTATTTCAATTATTAATCGTACATTTGCGATGACAAATGAAGAGAACAGCACAACATATTACATACTCAGAAGAAACAGCACAAACTGCACGTTTTGCTAAAGCATTATCACATCCAGTGAGACTAACTATTCTAAAATATTTAAACAATCAAAGTTGTTGTTTTACAGGAGATTTAGTTGATGTTTTACCCATGGCACAATCTACCATATCACAACATTTAAAGGAATTAAAAGAAGCTGGGTTAATTCAAGGAGATGTTACCCCACCAAGAATAAAATACTGTATTCATCAAGAAAATTGGAACAAGGCTCAACATCTTTTTGAAATTTTATTTAACAAGGACTTTGATAAAATTAGTTGTTGCTAGTGTTTTTTTATCATTAATTATCGTAAAATTACGATTTAAATAATTGCAAAATGAAAACCAAAGAATTTGTAAATTTATTAGAAAATAACAAAAACAAAGAATTGACTTTTGAATATCAACCAGGAAAACTTATTGGAGCAAATTATCATCTTACCGAGGTGAAAAACGTGTATTTTGACACCGTAGATTGTGATGGAAACCCAAATGAATGGAAAGAAACACAAATACAACTATGGGAAAGCCCCAGTGAAGTTGGCAAAAGAGATTACCTAACAACCACTAAAGCAACCCAGATATTACAAAAAGTTCATCATATAAAACCTTTATGGTTAGATACAGATTTAAAAATTGAATTTGGGAATGAAACATTTCATACCTCAGTTTTAAATATTCAAAATTTTACAGAAAACCCTAACAGATTAACAATACATCTTTTTGAAGAAAAAACCTTATGTAAAGCTCCATCTACAGTAATAGATGAAAAATCTTCATCTTGTTGTGGCACAAAAACAGTAAGTAATTGTTGCTAATAATAAACATTAAAAATACAAATCATAAATGAAAACAATTAAAATATTAGGTACAGGATGCCCTAATTGTAAAAGAACAGAAGCTATTGTAAAAACAGTTGCAGAAGAATTAAACTTAGAGGTAAATATTATAAAAGTAGAAGATATACAAGATATTATGATGTACGATATTATGAGTACTCCTGCTGTTGTGATTGACGAAGAAGTAGTAATTAAAGGACGTGTTCCTTCTTTTGATGAAATTAAAAATCTCTTACAAAAAGAAGATGCATGTTGTAGCGATAACGACACTTCTTGCTGTGAACCTGCTACAAAAGAAAGTACATCTTGTTGTGATACTGATACTGCCAAAAATAGCTGTTGCTAATTTTGATTTATTAAAAAATCAAAGCCAGTTTTGAGTGTCCCGACTAAAGTTAAGGATGTATCGAAAACTAGTTTTGATTGTAAAGAACAAATAGAAAAGTTAACTATATAAAACTCATAAACAACACCAAAATGTTTGATTGGTTACAGGACTTTACCGACTGGTTTATTTTTGATATTTTACAATTAGAAGCTACAAATCATTTAGCAGAGGCTCTCCATTTTTTTATTTTTGACACTATAAAAATTCTACTGTTACTCTTTGTCATTATCTTTTTAATGGGAATTGTGAATAGTTACTTTCCCGTTGATAAAGTTCGGAACTTCTTATCAAGGAATAAATTATATGGGTTTGAATACTTAATGGCTAGTTTATTTGGAGTAGTTACTCCTTTTTGTTCTTGCTCATCAGTACCGCTATTTATCGGTTTTGTAAAAGGCGGTATTCCATTAGGAGTTACATTTGCTTTTTTAGTAACATCTCCTTTAGTAAATGAGGTTGCTATTGGTTTATTTATTGGGCTTTTTGGAGTTAAAATAACAATAATTTATGTAGTTAGCGGAATCCTTTTAGGTACATTATCTGGGGTTATTCTTCAAAAATTAAAATTAGAACGTCACTTAACTCCTTGGGTACAAAAAATTTTAGCCAATGCTCAAAAAGAGCAAAACGCCTTTCAATCAGAAAAACAAACAATCACACAACGTTTGCCTATTATTTGGCAAGAAGTAAAAACAATTATCAAAGGAATTATACCCTATGTAATTATTGGTATTGCCATTGGTGGGTTGATGCACGGATACATACCAGAAGGTTTTTTTGAACAATATATGAGCAAAGACAATATATTTGCAGTACCTATTGCTACGATTTTAGCTGTACCGATGTACTCCAATGCATCTGGCATATTACCTGTAACCCAGGTATTGGTAGCAAAAGGGATTCCGTTAGGTACAGCCATCTCATTTATGATGGGTGTTGTTGCCTTATCTTTACCAGAAGCTATGTTATTAAAAAAAGTAATGAACCTACGTTTAATAGGTGTTTTCTTTGGCGTAGTAACACTTTGCATTATTATTTCTGGCTATCTATTTAATATTATCTTATAAACTAAATAAAAATAAACACACATGAAATTATTAAAAACCATCAGCTTATTAACAATTGTATTCTTCTTTTCTTGTCAAAATTCATCAACAAAAAAAGAAAAAACGAATACTATTTCTAAAACAAATCAAATAGAAGTTATTGATTTTTATGGAACACACAGGTGTATTACCTGTAAAGCTATTGAAGCGAGTGCAAAACATACCATTGATACTTATTTTACAGAAGAAGTAAAAAAAGGTACCGTTTCTTTTAAAACAGTAAATGTAGATGATGATGCTAATTATAATATTGCAAAAAAATTTGAAGCTACAGGTACTGCTCTATTTTTAAATGTTATTGTAAACGGCAAAGAAACCAAAATAGATTTAACCGATTTTGGTTTTGAATACGGTAGAAATCAAGAAAAATTTTCATCTGAATTAAAAATAAAAATAGAGAATGAATTAAAAAGACTCTAAATGGATTTTTTACAAGAACTACTACACAACCACAACATTCCTATTTTATCTGCTTTTATTTTAGGTATCATGACCTCTATTAGTCCTTGTCCTTTAGCAACAAACATAACAGCTACTGCTTTTATTTCTAAAAATATTAGTGATAAAAAAAAGGTATTTTTAAGTGGATTAATTTACTCTTTAGGAAGAGCTTTTAGCTATACAACTATTGGTCTAATTCTTTATTTTGGAGCCAGTAAATTTGAAATTGCTCGATTTTTTAATCAAAATGGCGAAAAATTTCTCGGTCCTTTATTAATCATTATTGGACTGATAATGCTAAATATTATAAAACTTAACTTTTTAGGAACCTCAAATTTTCAAGAAAAACTATCAGAAAAATTCAAAGACAAAGGTCTTTTAGGTTCTTTTTTAATAGGCGTAGTTTTTGCTCTTGCTTTTTGTCCATATAGTGGTGCTTTGTATTTCGGGGTTTTAATTCCGATGACAATTGCAGATAGTAACGGGCTTTATTTACCTGTTATTTTTGCTTTAGCAACGGGGCTTCCTGTAATTCTTTTTACCTATTTATTAGCTTTTACAGTTGGAAAAATCAGTTCTTTTTATACAAAAATCACAAAAATAGAAAAGAATATGCGGAAAATTACAGCTATCGTTTTTATCTTAACTGGCCTCTATTACCTTGCCATTTTTACAAAAATTATTACTTAAAACAATACTCGTTTCATCGTTTTACTCTTAGAAACCGTTTCTTCGTATTCTTTTTCTGGGTTACTATCTTTTGTAATACCGCCACCAACATAAATAGTCGCACTATTTTTATCGACATTCATACAGCGAAGGTTTACAAATAATGAGGAAGAATCTTTGACATTTAACTCACCTAAAAAGCCTGTATAAAAACCTCGATGATAGTTTTCATTTGTTAAAATAAAATCTTTTGCTTTTTTTTTCGGAAAACCACAAACAGCTGGTGTTGGGTGTAATACGTTAATTATATTTTTTAATTCTTGTTGATTTAATCCCCCTGTAATTACTGTTTTTAGATGTAACAAGCTTCCTGCTTTTACCGTTTCTGTAGCCAATTTTTGAAGATTTTGAGTAACTTTTTTTAAGTTATTAATAATAAAATCGCTAACAAATTGCTGTTCTTGCAATTCTTTTTCTTGCCAAACAACGTCAGTAATTCCTTTATACACCTGTGTCCCTGCCAAAGCCATTGTAGTAAATTGGTTGCTTGTTACTTGCAACAAAGTTTCGGGAGTTGCTCCTAACCACAAACCAACTTTAGGATGAAACCATACATACACAAACGCATTTGTATAATTTTTTAATAATTTTTTAAACGTAACAATCAAATCAAAATTTGATAATTCAATGACTTCTTTTCTTGATAAAACTACTTTTTGAAATGCACCATTTTCTATTGCCTCTACCCCATTTCTTACTAAATTAATGTGTATTTTTTTTGATTTCACATCAGGTTGGTATTTAATAGGGAGGTCCGTTTCATTAACTTCATCAAACTCTTCCTCTACTAAATTTGCTTTTTCAAAAGGAAATAAAATAGCTTTTTCTCTATCATCAAAAGGTGCAAAAACAAAACCTGTTTCAGTATAATTATCCGTAAAAAACAAATCATCATTTTGCTGAAAAACACCTTTTAAAAACTGTTGATTAGGCTTTCGATATGCCACAAAAGGCATTTCATTTTTATAGGATGCTATTATTTTATCAAAAATTTTCAATCTGTTTATTTTTGCAATACAATATTGGTCATTTTCGCTACTGAAATCAAGTTATCATTTTCATCAACAATTTTCACTTCCCACAAATGTGTAGTTCTTCCTTTGTGTATATTCCTTGCTGTAGCAAAAACAATTCCTTCTCGTTTGCTTTTTAAATGATTGATAGATAACTGAATTCCATTAATTTTCTGCGAAGCATCATCAATAAAAAAATGAGAAGCTGCGCTACCAACACTCTCTGCCAAAGCTGCCGTTGCGCCACCGTGTAATTGCCCATAAGGTTGATGTACTTTTTTATCAACAGGCATTTTTGCCGTTAAAAAATCGACTCCAACATCAATATACTCAATACCAAGTGTTTCCATTAAGGTGTTTTTACTCACATCATTAAAGGCTTGTAAAATTTTATTTTTATCCATCATCAGAAAATTAAAAAGTAAAAGTACATATATTTTATCGTATTTTTGTTGCAGAAATTAATCTCAATTTTTATGTATAAAATTCGCGTTATTTTAGATCTTAAAGAAGACGTTATTAGAACTCTTTTAGTTGATGATTCTCTAAATCTAGAAGAATTACATACTACAATTGCTACATCTTTTGGTTTTAAAGGAAATGAGATGGCTTCTTTTTATAGAACGGATGAAGAATGGAATCAAGGCGAAGAAATTCCGTTATTTAACATGGCAGAAGCTGGTGAAGGAATTGCTATGGCAACCTGTTTTTTAAGCGATTCTTTAGCGAAAAAAAATGACAAACTGATTTATGTCTACGATTTTTTAAATATGTGGACTTTTTATGTCGAAGTGATCGAGATTTCTGATAAAACTGCTACAGATTTGCCGAAAATTGTTTTATCGGTTGGCGAAATTCCTGATAAAGCTCCTGAAAAAGAATTTAAAGCAGATGCCCTCGATACTGATTTAGAGGATGAGTTTAATGACGAGTTTGATCATTTTGATGATTACGACTTTAATGAATACTAGCTCAATAAAAAAGGAGCACCAACAAAAAGGCATATTAACTTCTGATAGCGAATAGTAAAAACATCTTAGAAAATTCTAAAAACGTTTTTTTTTAGAACATGTTACCGAAAAAGTTGATTAATCAAGAGCTAAAGCCTTCGTTTTATTTTTTTACGCTTTTAAATCGAGTTTCTAAGTAACAAATTTGTAAATTGTTCGTCTTATACTCATAATCAACAAAATTAAATTTCTTTTGGAAACAATCTTATCTCTTAAAAATTTAGACAAAAAATTTGGTTCTATACATGCTGTAAATAATCTTTCTTTTGATATTCAAAAAGGAAATGTTTATGGAATTTTAGGACCTAACGGAAGCGGAAAATCAACTACTTTAGGCATCATATTAAATGTTGTAAATAGAACTTCTGGCGATTTTAACTGGTTTGATGGTTCTCTTTCTACGCATGAAGCCTTAAAAAAAGTAGGTGCTATTATTGAGCGTCCAAACTTTTATCCGTACATGACTGCAAGTCAAAATTTAGCTTTAATCTGCAAAATAAAAGGTATTTCTATTGATAAAATTGACGAAAAACTAAAGACAGTAAACCTTTTTGAAAGAAAAAACAGCAAGTTTAAAACCTTTTCTTTAGGAATGAAACAACGGTTAGCTATTGCTTCTGCCCTTTTGAATGATCCTGAAATTTTGATTTTAGATGAACCTACAAATGGTTTAGATCCACAAGGAATTCATGAAATTCGACAAATAATTCAAAATATTTCTAAAAAAGGAACGACCATTTTATTAGCATCGCACTTATTAGACGAAGTAGAGAAAGTATGCAGCCATGTTGTGATTATCAGAAAAGGAAAAAAATTATACAGCGGTAGAGTTGATGAAATGACTGCATCAAACGGATTATTTGAATTGAAAGTAGATACCGAAGAAGATAAATTAATCTCAATATTAGAAGAGCATCCTGCCATTGGCAAAATCAGTAAAGAACACGAAACCATTATTGCAACGTTAAACGAAGAATTGTCATCATCAGAAATAAATAATTTTTTATTTAAAAAAGGCATTACACTATCACATTTAGTAAAACGAAAACCAAGTTTAGAGCAACAGTTTTTAGATTTAACCAATAACCAATAAACGCCTTAACGAATAAACAGTTAAACAACAAAAATATGTTACGATTATTAACCATAGAATTTCATAAATTAAAATATAATAGTGCCAGTAAAGTACTATCTATCATCTACTTTGGCCTTTTAACTTCTATCGCATTGATAGCTGCTATTAAGTTTGATATTGGTCCTATAAAGTTTCATTTAGCAGAAATGGGGATTTTTAATTTTCCGTATATCTGGCATTTTAACACTTATATAGCTGCCATTTTAAAATTCTTTTTACTACTTGTTATTGTTTCGATGATGGCAAATGAGTACAGCTACAAAACCTTAAAGCAAAATTTAATTGACGGATTGAGCAAAAAAGAATTTATCTTATCTAAATTTTATACAGTAGTTGTTTTTGCAGCTATTTCTACCATATTCGTTTTTGGAGTTTCTTTAGTTTTAGGATTGGTGTATTCAGATTATAACGAGTTGGGAATTATTACGTCAGACTTAGAATATTTAGTAGCATTTTTTGTGAAATTAGTTGGATTTTTCTCCTTCGGGTTATTTCTCGGAATCTTTATAAAACGTTCTGCTTTTGCCGTTGGCGCCATGTTTGTTTGGTCTATTATAGAAGGTTTTTTTAAAGGTTTTTTATACTATCAATATAAAGAGGCTCCAAATACATCAGAAAAGGTAGATAGTGTAATGCAATTTCTTCCTTTAGAAGCAATGGCAAACTTAATTAAAGAACCATTTTCTAGATTGGGCGCTGTAAGGTCTATGGCAAACCAAATAGGAGAAAAATTTACCAAAAGTTATGCTGTAGAATTTACCGATATTCTTATTGTTTTAGTATGGACATTTATCTTTATTTACCTTTCATATAGACTGTTAAAAAAGAGAGATTTGTAATACTTTTCATTTATATTTGACGTTTATCTCAGAAATAACGTCACATGAAAAAATTAGTATCCTTATTTTTCTTATTTTTTACACTATATACATTTTCTCAAAAAGAAGCAAATATTTGGCATTTTGGAAGAAATGCTGGTATTGACTTTAATACCAGTCCACCAACAGCAATTACAAACGGAGCATTAAATACTCTTGAAGGCTGTTCTTCTTTTGCAGATGCAAATGGTAATTTGTTATTTTATTCTGATGGAATTACAGTTTGGGATAAAAACCATGCTGTAATGAATTACAGTAACGGAAATCCTGCAAATAATTTAAAAGGGAACCCTTCTAGTACTCAATCTGGTATGATTATACCAAAACCAGGCTCTAATTCTATTTACTATTTATTTACCGTTGGAGATAACCAAAACCCTGCTTTCGATTTATATACTATCGATATTTCTTTAAATGGTGGTTTAGGTCAATTAATTGATGAAAACAGTAATGGTACCTTTTTTGAAAATTTAGCAGCACCTACAGGGAATATTGGTTCTTGGACAGAAAAAGTTGCTGCAGTAAGAGGAAACGATTGTAATACTTATTGGGTAGTTTCCTTATCTGGAAACACTTATTTTTCTTATAAAATAGATGCTAGCGGAGTTAATTTAACACCTGTAACATCAACCGTTGATAATTTTTCATCTAACTCAAGGGGGTATCTAAAGCTTTCTCCAGACGGAACCAAACTAGCCGTTGCACATCAAAACCAAGGTACTCAATGCTTAGTTTATAGTTTTAACAATACTACTGGTATTATTTCTAATGATGGTATTTCTTTTTTTAATAACGGTGCTGATGGGCAAGCCTATGGAGTAGAGTTTTCTAGAGACTCTCAAAAATTATATATTTCATCTACTTCAGGGTTTCGTTCGAATTTAAATTCAGCCCCTACAACTTATAAATTGTTTCAGTTTGATATAACTGTGGCAGATATAGCTGCAACTAAAGCATTAATTCACCAACAAACAGGATATCGAGGCGCGCTACAATTAGGTCCAGATGGAAGAATTTATGCTACCATTCCTTTAGCATATGATGATACTGATGGAGATGCTACTTTTCTCGATGTTATTGAAAACCCAGAAGCTGATGCTGCTAATGTTATTTTCACTAAAGATGCTATTAGCTTAGGAGGGCAAAAATCAACACAAGGATTACCTCCTTTTATTTCTTCCTTATTACTTCCTATAGAGATTATAGACAATACAACAGGGCAAACAATAAATAATCAAGACTTAGAATATTGTGTTGGAGACTCTAAAACAATTATACCCAATGCAGTTGTAGGAAACAATATTACCTATGAATGGACATTTAATAACGGTACAACTATAACAAGCATTGCAACAACTGCAAACTTAACTTTAACCAATCTAACTACTGCAAATACGGGTTCTTACTTACTAACCGTAAACTTAACGGACGCTTGTGGCAATATCACAAAACTAGAAGGAACATTTAATATTGAAGTTTTTGAAGCAGCAACAGCTACACAACCTACAAGCATTAATTTCTGTGACGTAGATAACGATGGATTTAACGCCTTTGATTTACAGACAGATAAAAATGGAGAGGTTTTAAATGGTTTAAGTGCTACAACTTTTGAGGTTGTCTATTATTTAACTCAAGCTGATGCTAATGCCAACACCAATGCATTGCCAAATCCATACACAAACCCTACAACATTTAGTAACCAAACGATATTCGCAAGAATACACAACAAAGCAGCACCTACAGCCTGTTTTGATACGACTAGCTTTACGTTAACAGTTACAGGCTTACCCATCCCTCAAACACCGACAGAATATAGGATTTGCGATAACACTTCGGTAGGTACGGACAATGATGGAATTATCAATGATTTTATATTGAACA